>CAZKJZ010000024.1:0-24308 GCA_964553145.1 uncultured Frigidibacter sp.
TCTGCCCGGGTCAGCGACAGCGACAGTTCCGATTGAGAGATCGAGTTTCCGTCATCATCAGGGAACACCGCCTCGACCGCGCGGCTTTCATAGCTGCCTTCGGCCTCGACAAAGCTCAGGCGCACACGACCGCTCGTCTCGGCATGCATGGCGCGAGAGGTTTCAACAAACCCCTTGCCCTCGTCGCTGACCGCCAGCTGATCGTCCGAGACGGCCGCAGTCTCGCGCCCGTCGCGCATGCGGAAGACCAGCTTGCCGCCGCGTTCCACAACCTCGAACCCGTAGGCCAGCATCAGGGGCTGCAGGGCTGCCCGCCCCGAACTTACATCCGCAACCGTATATCCCCGGACAATCCCGTAAAGACCGGTGACATCGATATCCGCAAGTCCCGCCGCCTCGCATATCTCGGCCACAACCGATGCCAGGGGCTGCGCTGTCGAGCGACCGCCGATCCAGTGCCCACGCCGATAGTTGTCGCCATCCGACCACAGGCTGATATTCCCCGGAAACTGCGGAAAGGGCCGCGTATCCCAGGCCCAGACATGTGCATGACCCATGTCCACCATCGGCGCGGCGTAAATATCCGAAACGGGATTGTTTGCGGCATCGCCCCAGAAATCGACCATCGCCCGCAGATATTGCATCTGCATCAGATCATCGCGACGCCCGTTGGAAAAATGCGGCAGCGAGGATTCCGAGGATTTGGTGTCCAGAAACTTGTTCGGCTCGTTCGCTCCCTTGTCGATGGCCGCACAACCGAACTCCGTGAACCAGATGGGTTTCGATCCCGGTATCCATGCGCTTGGCACCGCCTGACGCACACCACCTAGCCGGTCATGGTGCGGGTTCTCCCACCAACCGCGAATATCCTTCAGCCGCCAGACCCAGGGTTCGCCATAGGCGCCATCAGTAATCGCTGTGCGCCGCTGTGCCGCCCGCTCTTCGGTCGATCCGTAATACCAGTCGTAATATTCACCCCCGGCGATATTCGACTTGAGGTAGTCGATATTGTAGATCGACCCCCAGCTTTCGTCCGCATGGCCATCCTCGCTGCGCCAGTCGGCCACAGGCAGATAATTGTCGATACCGACGAAGTCGATGTTCGCATCGGCCCACAGGGAATCGAGGTGAAAGTACAGATTGCCCTGCCCGTCCGAATAGCTGGCATATTCCGACCAGTCGGCAGCATATCCGATCTTGACCGACGGCCCCAGGATCGAACGTACATCCGCCGCCAGCTGCTTCAGCGCAGCGACCGCCGGAAAGCTGTCGCCAGCGCCCCGAATTTGCGTCAGGCCACGCAGTTCGGACCCGATGCAAAAGGCGTCAACCCCACCCGCCAGCGCACAAAGCTTTGCATAATGCAGGATGAAGCGGCGGTAAGACCATTCATTCGGACCAGAGTAGACGACAGCCCCACCCGAGATTGTGAAATGCGCGGGCTGCGCTGCCCCGAAAAACGCCTGCACCTCGGCCGCCGCCGCTGCGCTCCGGTCCGGCGTTCCGGCCCGCCCCGGCGCGACCGAACAGGTGATGCGCCCGCGCCAGGGCAGGGCCGGTTGGTCGGCGGCCCCCGTCCATGGATCAGGCCGTCCGTTCCCGGCCAGCTGATCCATCAGCACGAACGGATAAAACATCACCTCCTTGCCGCGCGCGTGCAGGGCCGCGATTGCCTGCAGCACGGCGCCATCGGCGGGCGTTCCGCCATAGACCGGCTTACTCTGATCGCGCGGCACGGCGACAGTCCCCGCCCGCCCTACGCCCCCCGCACGCCAGGGCATGCCGACGCCGTCAAAGGCCAGATCCTCGACCTTAGGGCGCACCTGACATTGCCCGCAGCGCAGGTCACCGCCGAACCAGCTGACAACCAGCGAGGCCGAGCCTACCCCGGGCAATTCCTGCTGCAGCGCGTCCAGCGACACCAGCAGGTCGGCCTTGCCAGCCGGACTGTGGATATTGGCCGACATATTCTGGCCGACCCCGTAGCTGTAATGAACCGGCGTCGTCGCCAGCGCATATTCCCCGGTTCCCGGGATCAGTGCCACGCCGCTCAGACCGCCCGCCAGATCGGGCACGCTGTCCAAAAGCGCCCCCTGCGCGCGGCGGATCACTTCGAACGAGAATTGCGGCACACGGTTGCCGAACCGCTCCAGCTGCAGCGTGTCGATCACCACATAGGCCGTACCACGATAGGCCGGAACAAGCCCGGCACCCTCGACCGCCACAATCTTGGCATCGGGCAATTGTGTGGCACTTCCGGTATAGACGCGCATGGTGATCGAACTGCGCTCGATCTCGATCCCATCGGCCCATATACGCCCGACCCGAACGATCTCACCCTCGCAAAGGGCCAGGGCCAGGCTTACCGAATAGGAATGCTCTGTCACCTTGGGCGACGACGGCGCCCCTTTGCCGCCACCCCCGCCCCCATTGCTGACCGTCACTGTGTCCAGAAAACGCGACGCCCAGATGACCTGCCCCGCGACCCGCATCCTGCCCCAGACCTGCCCGATCGGCGCGCCTTCGCTGGCCCCCGACACCCGAAACCGGTCAACCTTGCCCGTCTCGACGGCGCGCGAGCCCTGCCCCATCAACCGCTGGTCAATGGCCCGGCCAATCGTCGCGCCGATGGCGCGGCCCAGAACGGCACCCGACAGGCCCAGGAACGACCCGCCAAAGCCCGCGCCGATCGACGCACCCGCCGCCGACAGAAGAATTGTCGCCATTGCTGCTCTCCTCAGGGAAAATCAAATCGCGCCACGATCCGGCGCGCCCAGGGGGACGACAGCGGACTTTCGACAACGCCATGCCCGCTGTAGGCATGGATAAAACTCGGGCCATCCGCACCAACAGCCGACAGGCCAAGATGCTTTGCGACACCGTCGTCCCGCATGCGGAACAACAACACTTGCCCGGCACCGCTATCAGTCATGGCCGCCGGGCGCAGATGGCGCAGCGCCGCTGCCCACAACCGCTCCTCCCGCTCCGGCTCGGACCAATCGGACGTATAGGCGGGCACGACCTCGGGCTCAGCGCCATAAAGCTCGCGCCAGACGCCTCGCAGCAGCCCCAGACAGTCGCATCCCGCACCGCGCACCGACGCCTGATGAATATAGGGCGTGCCGATCCAGCCCCGCGCCAGGCTGACCGCCTTCTCGCGCTGGTCCGCCATCAGCCCAGGCTCCCGCCGTCATTGACCTGACCGCTGACCGGATAGGACATCATCCAGTCCTCACCGGGAATATGCGGAAAGCCCTGAAAGTTGATCAGGTTGGCGAACTTCAACCGGCAAGTCTCGGCCCGCTTGTCGCACCCCGCCTCGATCCGCACCATGTCGCCGGCCGCGGGCGCAATCCCCAGTGCCTGCCACAGTTCGACCGTGCGCCATGTGGCCGATGTGACGCGGTCGTTCTTGACCATCCCCACCAGCCCCATGGCCCGCCCGGTCAGCACCCGGAACCGACCCTTTTCAAAGAACCGGTCGTCAAAGTTCGCAAAGCCGGTAAAGCGGAAGGTACGGGCATCATCGACCTCTTCCACGACCCGCTCGTCGAAATAGCCCGCCTGCGACAGATCGAACCCACAGGCATCGTCGCCCAATATGGCTGAACAGCGCCCGTGATAGATGCGCCCCTTGGGTTGGTTCAACGCCTCGGACAGGCCGCGCAGTTCGGCGGTAAATGCGCCCGCCGACCGCGTCACCTCGCCGATCGAGCCCTTGAACTGGATCGCCCTTTGGCTGACATCCGCCCAATTGACCAGCCAGCCCGTCACCTCGGCGCCGTCATAGCGCCCGGCCAGAATATCCTCTTCGGTGATCGCATCCGACCGCAGGGCACCAAAGGCCTCGCTGTTGTCGACCGACAGGCCCGTGCTCATCTGCAGTGCCTTGGCCGTCATGCCGCTGTCGGCACGAAACTGGATACCGTCAAAGGCCAGGTCGCGGTCATGATCGGTAAAGCCCAGCACCTGCCCATCCCTGCGCACCAGGGCAAAGGCACGCGCCAATGTGGTCGCGCCGCCGGCCAGATGATCCTTCAATGCCTGCGGATAGGTCACAGCCGCACCTCCACCACCGGCACATGCGGCACATCCCCCGCCTGGAACGAAGCGACCGAGACCTGGATCTTGTCCGTATCGAACCGCACCGGCACGTCGAATTCGAACCCAGCGGTCACCCGTTCCCCCAGTGCGGGCGGGGTGACAAAGCGAATGATGCCGGTTTCGGCGTCCAGATCGAAATGGACGGCCAGCTGCACCTCGTCGCCCTGCAGCCCGACACGCACAGTGCCCACAACCGGCTTCGTGATCCGCCGCACCTGCGACGCGGGACCCGAGGCATAGGTCTTGACCAGTTGAAAGTCCGTAGCGACACCATCGCCCAAGCCGATCAACTGATCCTCATAGCCCACCGTGGCCGATGCCCGGCAGCTTTTGTAATCCGCCCAATCCTTCCAGCGAAAGGCATGCAACTGACCCTGCCGCGCCTCGAAAAAGGCGATCATATCCTCGATATCATCCAGGCTGCGCAGACTGACGCCGGCGTCATAGCGCCTGCGCGCCTCGGCCCAGGGGGTGTTGCGCTCTTCGAACCCGTTGGTCAGCGCCACCACCTCCGTGCGCCGCTCCGGCCCGCCAACCGAACCGAACGAAAGGTTCGCGGGAAACCGCACCTCATGAAACGCCATGCTGCTCTCCTCATCTGTTCCGATCGCCACGCGCCAGCGCCCGCGCCATCTGCGCCGCGATCTGGCTTTGGCTCCGCTCGAACCCCCGCACATCGGGGGTCGAGATATTGACCGTCACCGCCACAGGCCGCCCGCCCGTACCCGCCGTCTGAACGCCCAGCCGCCCATCTGCGCCGCGCGCCAAGGGCATGATCGCCTCGGGGCCAGCCTCGCCCATCAGCCCGCGCCCGCCGCGCATCGGAAAGCCGGTCGGGGCCGTCACCACACCGCCCCTTGCGAAAGGCATCACACGGCCCTGCGAAAAGCTCGCGCCATCGGCAAAGGGAAACAGACCGCTCAGCAACCCGTTCAGGCCATTGGCGACAGCCCCACCCACCGCATCCTGAACCGGCCGCATCGCGACGTTATAAACATTGTCGATCATCGACTTGGCGACCGACTTCAGCGCATCCGACAATTTCATCCCGTCAAAGATCAACCCGTCAAAGGCCGACCTCAGCCCGCGCCCGATCCCCGACGACAATGTATTCACCTCGCGCGAGGTGAAGATCATGCTGTCGCGCATGGTCTGCAATTCGCCGTCAAAGGCCGCAGCCATCGACTGCGCCCCGCCCAGCGCCTGTTCCAGCGCCGCAATCTGCTGGGTGAAATTGTCCATACCATCGGCACTGCCGAACGCGCCTGCCTCAGCCATGTCCGCCCTCCTTGGCCCCATCGGGCCAGCGTTTTCTCAACTCATCCAGAACCGACCGGCCCATCGGCCGGATCGCCTGCGGCTCGCCCAGCATCAGCGCCAGTTCGGCAGGGGTCAGCCGCCAAAAGACCTCGGGCGTCAGCTTCAGCCCAGACAGGCCCGCCCGCATCAGCCCCGGCCAGTCCAGGGCCTGCGGCCTCATCAGGGACCCTCCGGCACGGTAAAGGCCCGCGCCAGAAGTTCAGCCGCCAACCGCACCGCCGCCATCGGGCCGCCCTCCAACGATGACAGGTCCAGCGCCTGCGCGTCACCCTGCCAGCCGCCGCCCTTCAGACCGGCGACCAGGATCATCATCACGTCCCGCGCCGAAAAGCGCCCGGCTTCGAACCGCTCTGCCAGCTCGACCAGCGACCCCGCCCCCAGCGCCGCCTCCAGTTCAGCCAGCGCGCCCAGCGTCAGCCGGGCAACATGCGGCACGCCGCCCAGCCGCAGCTCGACCTCTCCTGCCCAGGGGTTCGGCATCAGATCGCCGTAAAGGTCAGAACCCCGGCCGAAGCCAGGCTCAACTCATAGGTCGCCTCGCCGTTGTAGCTGCCCGCATATTCGATGGCGGTGATCTGGAACGGACCTTCGACGATGCCGAAGTCCGGGATGATCACTTGGAACACCTCGACCGTACCGCCGAAAAAGATCTGCCGCGCGCGGTCGTCGGTATTGGCGTCGACAAAAACGCCCGACCCCGACACGCTGGCCGACCGGACGCCGCCACCCGACAAAAGCTCGCGCCAGCCACCCTGGCTTTCCAGGCTGGTCACATCGACCGTTTCGGCGTTGAAGCTGATCCGCGTCGCCCGCAGCCCGGCAATCGTGGCGAAGTTCGCCCCACCCAGGTCAAGCTTGATCAACAGGTCCTTGCCGCTTTGAGCAACCATGTCCGTTCTCCGATAAGTGATGGAAAAGGGCGATCTTCTAGGCCGCCCAAGCGCATTTATGTTCGATTAGTGCAAGTCAATCGGCGATCCGCGCCTTGAAGAACAGGTCGATCCGGCGCACGTCCGCATCCTCGACCCGCCGTGCCCGCGCCCGCAGAAACCACAGGCCGACCAGATGGCCGCGCGACAGGATCAACGTGGCCCCGGTCAGCGCGTCGGATACTGCGGCGGCCACCGCCTTGGCCCCCTGAAAACCGGCGGCATCGGTCACGACCGACACCGACAGTTCATGTTCCGCGCCCCGTTCCGTCTGACTGGAGGCATCCCGCACCACCTCGGGCCCGATCGAGACATAGGTCCCGACCGGGCTGCCCGGCGGCAGGGCGTCATAGATGGCGCCATTGACCAGCCCGTCCAAAGCCGTATCGGCACGCAGCCGCTGATAGATCGCGGCCTGCAGGGCCGCCGCCGCACCGTAACTCACGACTGCACCTCCTCTTCGGCCTGGCACTGCAGGTAATGGCCATCCGGGTCGGCCTCGCTGACCGCCGTGATGCGAAACAGCCGGGTGCCGTCGCGCAGCCGTTGTTCGGGCCTGGGCCGTGACGGCGCGCCCTGCGGGGCACCCCGCACCGTGATCCGGTAACCGACCTTCGAAAGGGTCACCGATTCACCGGCCCGCTCGCCCCCGGACCGGGTCTCGACCTCGGCCCACAGCGTCCCCAGCGCGACCCAAAGGATCGTATAGCCACCCGCTCCATCGGCGACGCGCTGGGGTTCCTCCAGAACCAGCTTGCGGTTCAGACGTGGCGCGCTCATGCCTCGCCTCCGCCCAACACCCGCACGGTCCGCCAGCGTTCGATCAGGGCCATCACGCCAAAGGGCAGCGCCGTGGCCCGGTCGCCGACCTCGTGCCGGTTTTCATGGAACTGCGCGGCCAGCAGAAAGACCGCCTGCGCCAGATCGGTCGGCACCGCCGCCCAGCTGGCCCCGAACCCGGCGGTGAATGTCACCTCGACCACGCCGTTCGTCGGGATCGTCGGCAGCGACAGGCCCGCCCCCGCCAGCCTTGGCCGATGCATGTCGCGCACCAGCCGCCAGGCCGTGGCGGCAACCGCCGTCGCCACACCCGCCGCATCGCGCAGGGCGACCGACGCGACCGCCTGAACCGGCGCCAGCGGGAACGCCTGCGAACTGCCATCGCGCCAGCACTCCAGCACCCACAGAAAGTCGCGCGCCAACAAAGCCTTGCCGATCCGCCCCTCGATGGCGGCGATCGCCGCGCGCAGATAGGCCTCGGCCAGCGCATCCTGCACGCCATCGTCGGCAAAACCCGTGCCCAGGCGCAGATGGTCCTTGAATTCCTGTATCGGCAGTGCTGCAGCTGGCACCGCCGTCTGCTCTGTCAGCATCATGGGCTTTCTCCTGAACCTGTTGCCTCGTCCCTGGGATCGGCGCGGGCCAGCCTTGCATTGCTCGGACGGAGGGAGCAGCTAGACAATGAAAGGCCATCGCGGCCCGCGCCGGGGGCCGGTTTCCCGGCCCCGCCCGCCGCTCTTACGAGACGGCGAACTTCAGCAGCTTGATGGCGTTGAAGTCGGTGACATCGCCGCCAACGCGCTTGGTCGCATAGAAAAGCACGTTCGGCTTGGTCGAGAACGGATCACGCAGGATGCGCAGGTCCGGCCGCTCGGCGATCGTATAGCCCGCATGGAAGTCGCCAAAGGCGATGGCATAGGCGTTGGCGGCAATGTCGGGCATATCCTCGGCCACCAGCACCGGATAGCCCATCAGCCGCGACGGCTCGCCCAGCGCCAGACCGTCCGACCACATGAACCGGCCATCGGCATCCTTCATCTTGCGCACCGCGCCCGCGGTTTTCGAGTTCATCATGAACGTGCCGTTGGCGCGATATTGCGACCCCAGCGAATAGACCAGATCGACGATCGCATCCGACGCATTGGTCGCGGCAAAGTCCGCCGCACCGCCGGTCGGCACATAGCCGAGCGAACCCCAGGCCCACGACGCATTCGCGACCTTGTTATAGGCCAGGAAACCCTTGGGCTTGTCGATCCCGTCGCCGCTGACAAAGGCCGCTGCCTCGGCACGGGCGAACTTGTTGGCAATCCGCTCGGCTAGCCAGCCTTCGACGTCAAAGGCCGCGTCATCCAGCAGGCGCTGGCTGACCTTCGGCATCGCAGCCAGTTCATGCACCTTGATCGAGATACGTTCGATCGTCGGGGTCGCCGTTTCGGCAAAGGCCGCGATCTCGGTCGCCCAGCCCGAACCAAGGTCGGTGCGGTCGATCACCACGTCAAAGGACGAGCTGTCGACATTGACAACATTGCCGACCGAACGGACCGAAACCGTCGACCGCAGCACGCCCTGGATGCGCTGCGCCATCTCCGGATTGATGAGGTACCCGCCGTCCGAGCTGACGGCCGTGCTCATCGCCTTGCCTTCCAGGCTCAGGCCGCGCAGCCCGTCATCGTCGCCCGCCCGCAGATAGGCACCAAAGGCCTTCTTGTGCGGTGCTTCATGGTCGACAGCCGCCGACAGCGCCGGGCGCCCGGCTGCGTAAGATTTGCGATCCAGCATGGTCAGTCGCTCTTCCTGTTGTTGGAGTTTCGATTTCAAGTCCACCTGAAAGCCTTTGAACTCTTTCAGAAAGTCGGCCATCGCCGCCTTTACTTCCTGGGCCGGAGCGTCGGACACGCCTTCCCCGGCCCGAGCGTCGCGCTCGGTCTTCGTCATACCCGTCACCTATGTCAGGGGTTGCGTTCGGCCCGGGGTCTAGTGCCCGGCCACCATCCGGCGCGCGTCCGCCAGGACCGCCGCCAGTTCCTTCAGGTCGGCGGCCAGCGTCTCGTCGCCCTTCGCCCCGACCCGCGCCTCGGGAAGCATGGGGAATGTCACAAGCGACACTTCCCACAGTTCCACCTCACGAAGAAGCCGATGCCCCTTCGTATCCTTCTCGGCCCTGATCGTTCGATAGCCGATCGACAGCCCGTCGATCGCCCCCGCCGCAATCAGCGCCGCCGCCTCGCGGCCCTTTTCCACATCGCTCAGAATGCGGCCCTTGACCCACAGGCCCCGCGCATCCTCGCGGATCTCCTCCCAGACGCCGATCGGGATGGCCGGATCATGCTGCCACAGCATCTTGACCTGACGCCCTTCGGCCCGCATCCGCTCCAGCGACCGCCGATAGGCGCCCGGCATGACGATATCGCCGCCGTGATCGGCCACCCCGAACAGCGAGGCATAGCCCTCGATCCGGCTGTCGTCCGAAACGACCAGCCCGTCGCCCAGGCGGGCGAACTTCATTTCCAGCCCGTAATCCACTGTTTTCATGTCCGCCTTCCTATTTCTGCCCGATGGCCAGCAGGGATTGCGCCGCCTGGCTCAGGATCACGCCGACCACGCCAAAGACCGTCATCCACAGGCGCTTTTCGACATTCACAATCATCATCTCGATCCGGCCCAGCCGGTGCTCGACCGCCTCGAACTGCACTTCCATGATCCGGTCGGTCGCTTCGAACCTGTGTTCATGCGCGCATTCGAACGGCTCTTTCAGATAGCGCGACCCTGCGCCATGTGCCGCCATCTCACGCCTCATCCGCCAGCCGCGGCAGACCCAGAAGCACGCGCTTTTCTGCATCCGTCAGGAACAGCGCCTCGCCCACACGTTTCCATTGCTGGTCACGCTCTACGGCCAGCGCCGCCACCTGATCCAGATCGGGCCTAAGCTCGACCTCCTCGCCCAGATGCGTCGACAGCCAGTAGGACAGCGCCGCCGTCACCCGCGTCGCCAGCGGCAGGACGGTCAGCCGGAAAAAGGCGCGGTTGGCCTCTTGGTAATTGGCATAGGTCGCGTCGCCCGGAATGCCCAAGAGCATCGGCGGCACACCAAAGGCCACCGCAATCTCGCGCGCCGCCGCTTCCTTGGTCTTCTGGAACTCCATGTCCGACGGGCTGAAGCCCATCGGTTTCCAGTCCAGCCCGCCCTCCAGCAGCATCGGCCGCCCGGCATTGCGCGCGCCCTGATGATGGCTCTCCATCTCGCTCACCAGGCGCTCATACTGGTCAGACGACAATTGCCCCTGCCCGTCGACACCGCGATAGACAATGGCACCCGACGGGCGCGCAGCATTGTCCAAAAGCGCCTTCGACCAGGCGCTGGCCGAATTATGCACATCGACCGCCACCGCCGCCGCCTGCATCGGCGACAGGCCATAATGGTCATCCTGCGGATGAAAGCTTTTGACATGGCAAATCGGGTCAACCGGCCCGGTCATGTCGAACCGGTGCTTTCGCCCGCCCACCGTATAGTCATAGGCAATGGGCCAGCCATCCGCCCCCGGCACCAAAGCCATCCGGTCCGACCGCAGCACATGCAGCTCGACCGGCAGGCCCGCATCGCCCACCGCCTCGACATAACCGTCGCCGGTCAGCAGAAGCTGGCCGAACAACGCCTCCAGCAGTTCGGCGCGTCCCTGCCCCGGATTGGGCCGCCGCATAAGGTCCATCAACGGATGCATGTCATAGCGCCGGTCCATATCCTGACAGACCAGCGGCAGCGCCGCCGCCGCCTCGGCTATCAGCTTGACCGCGCGAAACCCGACAGGATTGCCGGAAAAGCCCTGCCGCGTCAGGCTGACCGCGTCACGCGGGCTCCAGGCCGCGCGCCCCGAACTGCCAAAGGCGATCACCCGCCCGGTGGCCGAGGCCTTGACCTCGGGCGCAGCTTCGCCACGCCGGAAAATGTTCCAACCCATACCCGTCTCCATCATCCCGAATTCCAAAGCAGCGCCTACAGCGTCCGCATCTGTGGCCGCATCAGACGCCCGGCAGGCGCGATCATCAGTTCCGTCAGCGCCCAGACCAGCGCATCCACCCGGTCAGGACTGCCCCGGCCCTGATAACCGGTACGCGCCATCCGGCACATCTGCTCCTCCAAGGCACCCAGACCGCGAGTGTGATGAACCCGCCCCTGTTCATAAAGCGCCGCCGCCGGTTCGGCCCGCGCCGCCTTGCCCTGGCTCGCCGACACTTTCCTGACCGGCAGAAAGGCATCGACACTGCGGATCACGCTTTCGACCAGCGCGCCGCCCTGATTGACCTCGGCCACCAGCCGGTCTGCACCATGCCGGTGACAGGCCGCCACCGCCGCCGTCGCCCAGGCCTGGGGCGATGCGCCGCTGACCGTCGCATCCTCCAGCACCCAGGCCCGCCAGTTACCGGGCGGCCCGTCCGTCACCGCGCCCACAACGACAATCCCGCAATCGTCGCTGCCCTGCCCACCGACCGACGGGTCCACCGCCACCACGATCCGGCTAAAGCTTTCGGGCGGCTCGGCCCGGCTGGCCTCGATCATCGCCGTCGTCCACAGCGCGCCCTCGACATCCTCCAGCAAGAGGCCCTGCAATTCCTGCTGCCCGATCCGCGTTCCGGCATAGCGTGCCTGCACCTCCTCCAGGAACGAGGCCGCAAGATAGGCGCGGTTCGCCTCGGTCGGCGCATGGGTGACAACCGTCGACGGGTTCTTCAGGATCGCCTTCAGCACGCCCACATTCTTCGGCGTCGTCGTCACCACCTGCCGCGGATGGGCACCCAGCCGCAGGGCGAACTGTAGATTGTCCCAGGTCTCTTCGGCCTTTTTCCACTTGGCCAACTCGTCCACCCAGGCCGCATCGAACTGCGGCCCGCGCAGACTGTCCGGCTCGTGCGCCGAAAAGACCTGCGCAACCGCGCCATTCGGCCAGACCAACCGCCGCCGCCCCGCCTCCCACACCGGTTTGCGGTCCGGGGGCGAACAGGCCATAAGGCCGCTGTCGCCAAAGATCATCACCTCGCGCACCTGATCGACCGTCTCGCCGACCAGCGCCACGCGCCGCGCCGCACCGGGGTCCAGCGGGCGCGGCCCTTCGACCTCTGCCCTGACCCACTCGGCCCCGGCGCGGGTCTTGCCCGCACCGCGACCGCCCATGATCACCCAGCTTTTCCAGGCGCCTTCCGGTGCCAGCTGATGGGGCAGTGCCCAGAATTCAAAAAGCCAGGGCAGCGCCATCAATGCCTGATCGCTCAGGCCGCCCAGAAACTCCTCAACCACCTCCGGCGTCGCGGAGGCAAGCCAGGCGGCGGCCGATTTCAGACCGTGCGGCCTCGAAGTCGAGCGCATAGTCATAGGCGATGCCCGCGTCCTGTTTGGCAAGTTTGGCAACCTTGACCCTTTCCTCAAGTACCAGCTGCAGAAAGGCCCGCATGTCGCGAACCGTACTTGTCAGCCCTTTCGCATCCCATTCACCCGACCTGATCTTGCCCAGGGCGGCCAGAACCTCGCCTGCGATCTCTCGATAAAGTTCTTCCGTCCCCGAAATCAGCGATCCCGGTGACGGCGCTTCCGCCGTTAGACTTGATGTCATTCAGTATGTCCGCCAGTGCCTGTCCGCACCGAGCGAAATGAAAAAGCGGCGCTTTCCGGGTTGCCCCCGCGCCGCTCGCCCACTTCTTCTAGCTTGCCTGAACCTATATATCCGACCGCCCGGACAGTCAAGTAAAATCGTTCTATGCCAAAGACTTACAGGACGTTCAGGTAAGAATCCCTTAACTTTTCCGCTCCCCCAGCAATTCTGCCAGCCGGGCCTCCTCGTCCTTGGACAGGGCCGCCGCCGCGACCGGCCGCTGGCGGCGGCGCAGATAAAGCGCAACCGCCCCCAGCCCGGCCCCCAGCATCACAGGCCCCGCCAGCCACAGCACCAGATTGGCCCCGCCAAAGCGCGGACGAAACAGGATCACCTCGCCATAGCGCGCCACGACATAGTCAATCGCCGCCTGATCGCTGTCGCCGGCCACCAGCCGCTCGCGGATCACCAGCCGCAGGTCGCGCGCGATTGTCGCGTTGGAATCGTCGATCGTCTCGCCCTGACAGACCGGACAACGGATCAGCGCCGAGATCGAACGCGCCCGCGCCTCCAGCCCCGCATCGGCCAAAATCTCGTCCGGCTGCACCGCCGCCACAGGACCGGCCAGCATGAGGCAGAGAGCAAGACTGACCCCAAGACGCATCGCCCTACTCCGCCGCAGCCGCGACGCGGGCAGCCCGTGCAGCCCCGGCCCCGACCCGCATCCGCCGGTCGCTCAGGCTGGTCACGCCGCCCAGGGCCATCAGGATCGCCCCGCCCCATATCCAGTCGGCAAAGGGCTTCAGATAGCTCCGCACCGCCCAACTGCCATCCGCCTGCGGATCGCCCAACACCAGATAGATGTCGCCCAGAAATGCGGGCCGGATCGCTGCCTCGGTCGTCGGCATCCCCGCCGCCGGATAGACGCGCTTTTCAGGGAAAAGAACCGCGACCTGTGCGCCATTCCGCATGACCCGCATCTCGGCCCGCGTGGTCAGATAATTCGGCCCCTCGCCCTTTTCCACATTGGCCAGCGTCACCGAATAGGGCCCCAGATCGAACCGCCCGCCGACCTGCAGGGTGCGGATATCCTCGACACTCCAGGCTGTCATCGCCGCGACGCCGACAAAGACGATGCCCAACCCGCCGTGCGCCATGGCCTTGCCCCAGTCCGCCCGTGGCAGACGCGCCAGCCGTCCGACCCGCCGCCCCGCGCGCTGCCAAAGCTCGGCCAAGGCCCCAGCCACCAGCCAGCCGCCCAACCCCACACCAATCGGCCCGACCGCACTTTTCCCGGTCATAATCGCCCAACAGAGCAGCGCCACCGCGACGGCCAGCAGCGCCGGTGCCATCATCGCCCGCGCCACCGCCTGCAACCGCCCGCGCTTCCACGGCAGGATGGCGCCCAAGGGCAAGACCACCGCCAATCCCACCAGAAACGGCGTCACCGCTGCGTTGAAGAACGGCGCCCCGACCGACAGCTTCGCCCCCCACAAAGCCTCGGCGACAAGGGGCCAGATAGTGCCGACAAACACCACGAACGCCGCCACCGCCAACAGCAGGTTGTTCACAACCAGCGCCGCCTCGCGGCTGACCAAGCCAAAGACACCCTTGGCCTGCATCGCCTCGCCCCGCAGCGCAAAAAGCACCAGCCCCCCGCCGATGAACAGCGCCAGAATCGCCAGAATGAACATCCCCCGCTCGGGGTCATTGGCAAAGGCATGGACGCTGGTGATGACGCCCGACCGCACCAGAAACGTCCCGATCAGCGAAAAGCCAAAGGCCAGGATCGCCAGCAGAACCGTCCAGGCTTTCAGTGCCTCGCGCTTTTCCACCACCGCCGCCGAATGCAGCAGGGCGGCCGCAAACAGCCACGGCATCAGTGACGCATTCTCGACCGGGTCCCAGAACCAGAACCCGCCCCAGCCCAGTTCGTAATAGGCCCACCATGACCCCAGCGCGATGCCGATGGTCAGGAATATCCAGGCCGCCAGCGTCCAGGGCCTGACCCAGCGCGCCCAGGCCGCATCCACCCGCCCCTCGATCAAGGCAGCGATCGCAAAGGAGAAAGCCACCGACAGGCCGACATAACCCAGATACAGGAACGGCGGGTGAAAAGCCAAACCCGGGTCCTGCAGCAACGGGTTCAGATCGCGCCCGTCAAAGGGCGGAAAATCCAGCCGGGTAAAGGGGTTAGAGGTAAAGATGATAAAGGCCAGAAAGGCCACGCCGATCAGCCCCTGCACCGCCAGCACCAAGGCCTTCAGCCGCTGGGGCAGCCCTCGCCCGAACCAGCCCGTCGCCGCCCCGAACCCTGCCAGGATCAAGACCCACAGCAGCATCGAACCTTCATGATTGCCCCAGGTTCCGGCGACCTTGTACAGGATCGGCTTCAGCGTATGAGAATTGGCAAACACCAGCCGCACCGAAAAGTCCGAGGTGACAAAGGCATGGATCAGCGCGCCAAAGGCAAAGGCCAGCGCCGCAAATTGCAGGCTGGCCAAGGGTCCCGCCAGCGCCATCCAGCGCCCGCGCCGGGCCAGCGCCCCCGCCATCGGGATCGTCGTCTGCAACAGCGCCAGCGCCAGCGCCAGGATCAGGGTGAAATGGCCAAGTTCTGTGATCATGGGCGGCAGCATAAAGCATTGCCCCCGCCCTGCAATGACCTGCGCCCCTTGGCCGCGGGCAACGGCGCCCGTCAGCGCCCCCGTCAGCCCTGTTGCCGCCCCCGCAACTCCTCCAGTGCCGCATTCCCGTCCCCGGCACCGCCAACCTCCGCGACAGTCGGCGCGGGTGCGGGCACTGGCATCGGACGCGTACGGAAATAATGTGCCTCGCGCGCGCCGAAATAGAAACCGACAATCGCCGTCAACAGCCACCACAAAGGTTCAGGCACATAGTTCAGCCCCACCATCCGCGCCGCAAAGGCCACCGGATCGACCATCGCATAGACAAACAGCCCCAGCGTGCCAAAGGCGAGCATCGGCCGCGGCAACCGGTTCAGCCCGTTGACAAACCGGTCAAAAAGCCCCGGCGCCGCATAACGGAACTCGTCCCCATGTTCGTCAATCGCGGCCATATAGGCGTCCTGTGCCGCCTGCATCTTTTTCGTCGCATTGGGCACGAACACTTCGGCCACCCCCGCCGCCGCCTGACCCAGCGCCCGTGTCCCCCCCGGCGCCCCCAGGATCGCCCCGATCAGCCCCATGATGCCACCCGTGCCCGATGTTCTGCGTCCGTCAGCCGAAAGCGCGGGCTGATGAATTCCTCCGCCCGCTTGATCCAGCCGCCTTTCGATCCATCCCTGGCCTGCGCGAACTTGCGGCTTTGCGGCCGCCCGTCACCCAGCGCATAATAGTAATTCCGCCGCGCGATCCCGTAAGCGTCGGCAAAAAGCGCCGGGTCCGCCTCGGCCGCCCGATGCGCCGCCGCCGCCGTCACCGGCCCGATGGCACCATCCTCGCCCAGATCCTCGCCCATCTCGTTCAACAGGCGCTGAAGTATCTTCACCGCATTGGCGCCCGCATTGACATACATGTCGAAGACCGAGGGCTGAACCGCTTCCGGCAGGTCGCCGATCCTTGGCCGGGTAAAGTAATAGTCGACGAAAATCTCGGCCGCCCGCGCCGCTGTCAGCGCCCGCACATCGGCCAGGTCGGTGCGTCCGTCACCGGTCAGATCAATCCCCAGCCGCCTGAGCGTGCCCAGGGTGACGCCATGATTGGTGGCGCCCCCCGGATCGTCGGGATCATTCACAAACCCGCCCTCGCGGGCGACAATCTCGCGGGCAATATCGGTGACGCTGCGCATGGCCGGACCTTTCCATTTCAGCGGAAAGGTCGGCCAAATTGGTTAATTCTGGCCCGAGGCAGCGTCCGGCGCCACATAGGTGCCGTCCTTCTTCATCGCCTCGATCACTTCCTTGGGCATGTAATTTTCATCATGCTTGGCCAGGATCTCGGTCGCGACAAAGGTTCCGCCCACCATATGACCGGTCGCTACCACACCCTGCTTTTCACCAAAAAGGTCCGGCAGTACCCCGGTATAACGCACAGGAATCGTTTGCGAATTATCCGTCACCACAAAGCTGACCGTCTCGCCCGCATCGCGCACCAGACTGCCCTCGGCGACCAGCCCGCCCAACCGAAAGGTCTCGCCCTCGCCCGGATGGTCCTGCAGCACCTGACTGGGAGAGCGGAAAAAGTTGATCCCGTCCCGCAACCCATAGCCGATCAGCGCCGTCGCCCCGGCCAAGGCGACAAAGGCGGCGATGATCACCTGCACCCGCCGCCGTTTCTTCAGCCCCCTCACGGGAACACCGGCGCCAGCATCAGCCCTGCGGTCTCCGCCAGACCCAGCATCAGATTGGCATTCTGGATCGCTTGCCCCGACGAGCCCTTGGTCAGGTTGTCCAGAACCGCCACCACAATCGCCCGGCCCGCGATCCGGTCGCCCAGCACGCCAATATGCACGAAATTCGACCCCGCGATCGACCGGGTCGAGGGCAGCTGGCCAAAGGGCAGCACCTTCAGGAACGGCTCGTCCGCATACCGGTCGGCCAGCGCCTGATGGATCGCCTGCGCCTCGCCCCGGACATAGACGGTGGCCAGAATGCCCCGGTTGAACGGCATCAGATGCGGGGTGAACTGCACCCGCACCGGGCGCCCGGCGGCCTTGGAGAATTCCTGATCAAACTCGCCCAGATGCCGGTGGGTACCGCCCGCCGAATAGGGATGGGTGCCGCCCGACAGTTCGGCATGCAGAAGACCTTCCTTCAAGGACCGCCCGGCGCCGCTGACCCCGGCCTTCAGATCCAGAACGATCTCGTCCAGATCAATCACCCCGGCCTCGATCAAAGGCCGGATCGCATATTGCCCGGTCGCGGCATTGCAACCCGTGCCGGCACAGAGCCGCGCCCCCCGGATCTCGTCGCGGTAGAATTCGGTCAGCCCATAGACCGCCTCGGCCTGCAGATCGACGGCGGCATGGGGCTTGCCATACCATTTTTCATAGTCTGCCGGATCGCGCAGCCGGAAATCGGCCGACAGATCAACCACCTTCAGATCACGCGGCAGGGCGGCGATCACCGCCTGACTGGTGGCATGGGGCAAGGCGCAAAAGACCAGATCGGCCTTGCCCAGATCCATATCCTCGATCTTTTCCAGACGCGGCAGGTCCAGATGCGCCAGAAAGGGGAACACATCGGCCATCGCCATGCCCGCCTTGCGGTCGCCCGACAGGCCGGTGACCCGCAGGTTCGGATGGGTGGCGATCAGCCGGACAAGTTCCGCGCCGGTATAGCCCGACGCCCCGAGGATGGCGACATTCCTGATCATGGCAAATCCCTTGGTTTGGGCGTTGAAATGCGCCAGTCCGCCGCCAGTTTCAACCGGAATCTGGCCGCTCAGCGCCCGCCCGCGACCTTGCGCCGCCCCCGGCGCAGACCGGCCAGCGCCGCGAGCGCGCCCGCGAACACAGTGCCCGCCCCCGGCAGAGGCACCACAGTCGGCTGCAGATCACGCCGCGCGATCAGCTTGCTGTGTTCCGGGTCGGGTGCCTCTTCCTCGGCCCCCGTCCCTGTGGCCACCACCCCCGGAGGGCTGAACCGCGTGTCATTGTCCAGCCGCACTTCGACCAGCCCGAACGAGCGGATTTCCAGCGTCAAACGCATGGCCTTGTTCATCTGCCAATAGCCCGATACCGCCAGCCCCCGGTCCCCCGATGTCTGGTGAAACGGCACTTTCTCGCACAGGCCCGCCTTCTGCTCGTCGCACAACAGGACAGTGCCCGACAAAGCCGACAGGCTCAGCGAATAATGGCGACCGGGTGCCGCGGGCATCGGCCCCCCGCGGCCAACCTCTGGCGCATGAACCATAGGGCGCAGACTGAAGCCAAAGCGCTGAATCCGCTGCCAGTTCGCCTCGAAATTTGCCCCGGCGACGGTCGTCTCGAACAGGTTTGCCGCCTCAGCCCCGGTCGGAACGCCAACAACCGCAAGCCACAGGCTTACGGCGCTGATCATCCAGACCCATAGGCCGCGCATCGGCGCCCCCTTTGCCATGACCGGAACCCTCTTGGTAACGGACAGGAAAGGGTTAGGCCGCAATCGTGGCGGCAGAATGGCACTTCTGTGCAAACAAAGGCGGTTTACGCCGCGTCAGACCGCCTGAAACTGGATGCGTCGTTTCAGAAATTGCGTCGCGCGATCCGACACGGCGCGCGGATCGCCCGTCGTCAGAAACTTTGCCTCGGTGCCCGAACCCAGAAACTCGGGCTTGCGCGCCAGATAGTCCGCCAGGCTTTCCGCGACCAGCCCGGCCTGGGAATAGACCTTGACCGTCGGCCCCAGCGCATCGCGAAAGGTGGCCTCCATCAGCGGGTAATGCGTGCAGCCCAGTATTGCGGCCTCGGGCTGGGGCATCCGCCGCTTCAGCGCCTCGACATGGCTGCGGACCAGCGCCTCGGCCAGAATCTCGTCGCCCTGCTCGATCGCATCAACGACCCCGCCGCAGGGCTGCGCCTCGACATCGACGCCAATGGCCCGGAAGGCAAGCTCGCGCTGAAAGGCCCGGCTGGCCACCGTCGCAGGCGTCGCGAACAGCGCCACATGCTTGACTGCCACCTCGCGCGGCGGGGAATTGTCGCCCCAATGCCGTTCCGTCAGCGCCTCGATCAGCGGCACAAAAACGCCCAGAACGCGCTTGTCCTTCGGCAGCCAGCTTTCCTGCATCCGCTTCAGCGCGGCGGCCGACGCGGTGTTGCAGGCCAGAATGACCAGATCGCAACCTTCGGCCCACAGACGTTCAACACCCCGGCAGGTCAGGTTGAAAATATCCTCGGCATCGCGCACGCCGTAAGGCGCATGAGCATTGTCGCCGTAATAGACAAAGGGCACCTGGGGCAGCTTCTGCGCCAGCGCGCTATAGACCGTCAGCCCGCCAAGACCCGAATCAAATACGCCAACCGCCATCAATGCCCCCGATCACCCGGCCTCCTCAGCCGGTATTTTTCTTCGAACTCATAGCCATAGTCAAAATGACCGATGGGTTCAGGGGACAAGTCATATGTCGAACGGCGCAGGAAATCCATCAGTGCTGTCGGGTCCGACCGATAGGGTGCCAGATCGGCGCCGCTTATGGGCCGCCCCACCACCAGCCGCACCGGCCCGCCGATCCGCGCGCGGAATTCCTTGATCAGCAAGGCCAGCCGCAAGGTCTGATGCAGATGGCTGGCCAGCTGGAACAGACGCGAATTATGTCCTTCGAAAAAGATCGGCACGACCACCGCGTCAGAGCGGGTGATCATCTTTGCGGTAAAGTTGCGCCAGACCGGATCCAATGGCCGCGCAAGGGGGGTCGCCGCCGTCGACACGGTTCCCCCGGGAAAGACGCCCAGCGCGCCGCCATCGCGCAGATAGCGCAGGGCTTCGGTCCGGGTCTCCAGGTTCAGCTGCAATGCGGCGGGCGTTTCCTCGAACGAAATGGGCAGGATCACCCGGTTCAGCTCTGACGCGCGGCGGAAAACCGAATTGGCCAGTATGCGGAAATCCCCGCGCAGACGCGACAGGATCAGGCCCATCACCAGCCCGTCCAGAATGCCGTAGGGATGGTTGGCGACCACGACCAGCGGTCCCTGGCGCGGCAGATCGTCCAGACTGCCGCCGACCACATCCAGCGTCAGCCCATACCGGTCTGCCATGACCTGCCAGAAGTCACGCCCTGCCGCGACTTCCAGCTCATAGCCGGCCGCCCGCCGGATCAGCCCGACGCGCCCGGTCAGATTTTCGACGACACGGATGACCGCACGGCCCTTCCGCGTCCGGGCCGAACTTGCATAGCTGATATCGCGCGTCACCCCACCCGGCATGATCCCCCCGCCTCTGGCCTTGCGCCATTCTTTATCACCGATGTGACAGTTCCGTATCATACGCGGCGCGCCGGGTCTGTGAATAGGATTTTGACGCTGATCGCATATCAGCTATGTAGCCACTGCATGGGCGCGCCACCGCGAACCCGCAGGCACTTCAAGATCGGACGGCAATGGACTGGGACAAACTTCGCATCTTTCACGCCGTCGCCGACGCAGGTTCGCTGACCCATGCGGGCGACGCGCTGCATCTCAGCCAATCCGCCGTCAGTCGCCAGATCAGGGCGCTGGAGGAAAGCCTGGGCACGACCCTCTTTCACCGCCACGCCCGTGGCCTGATCCTGACCGAACAGGGCGAATTGCTGTTCGAAGCCACGTCATCAATGTCCAAGCGCCTTGATGCTGCTTCGGCCCGCATCCGCGACAGCGAAGAGGAGGTGTTCGGTGTCCTGCGCGTGACCACCACCACCGGCTTCGGCACCCTCTGGCTGGCCCCGCGCCTGCCCAAGCTTTACGACAAGTTTCCCGACCTCAAGATCGAGCTTTTGCTGGAAGAGCGCGTCCTTGACCTGCCGATGCGCGAAGCCGACGTCGCCATCCGCATGAAGGAACCCAGCCAGGCCGACCTGATTCGGCGACGGCTGATGAACATCCGCATGCAGCTTTACGCCTCGCCCGCCTATCTGGCCCGACATGGCACGCCGACACGTCTGGCCGACCTTGGCGCCCACCGGCTGATCAGCCAGAACCCGAACACGCCCCAGGTCGCGGCCGGTGCCGCCCTGCTGCAGACGATCCTTGAATATGACATCCGCTCGACCCTGACGGTGAACAACTATTTCGGCGTGCTGCAGGGCGTCCTCAATCACCTCGGGATCGGCGTCCTGCCCGACTACCTGCACGAGGATTTCCCCCATCTGCAGCGCGTCCTGCCCCAGATCGAAAGCGAGGAAGTGCCGGTTTTCCTGGCCTATCCCGAGGAGCTGCGCCAGTCGAAACGGGTGGCCGCCTTCCGCGATTTCGTGACCGAGGAAATCATGGCCTACCGCAAACGCCATGCCGACGCGCCACCCCCCGCCAGCTGACGCGGCGTAAAACTGAGGCATGAAGGCAACGCATATCGGTCATGTTGCAGGCGCAGCATGATTTCCCTTGATCCTGCGTGCCCAGCACCCTAGATCACACTCATGGACGGGCGGTCGAGGTAACTCCCGCAAGTTCATACCTCCCTGTTGGACTTGGGCCGAGCTTGTCTCGGCCTTTTTTTTGCGCTTTTGGGCGCGAATCTGCGGGTCCAGACCAGGGCGGCCTAGGATTCGGATAATCCATGCGCATCTGAAAGGCAGCGGATTTCTTGTCGCAGGCGCTATTTTTCTGCACCTGCAAAATTGCGCAGCAGCTTTTCGCGGCGATCGCAAAGAAAGGCAGCATCCTCGGGCCGCGTCGCAAGTGCGATCGCCCGGTCATAGGCCGCCAGCGCCGCCCCCCGGTCGCCCATCTGCCGCGACACATCCGCAAGGGCTGCGAAATAGGGCTGATAGTCCGCCAAGGCCTCGCCGATCCTGTGCAATTCGGCCAGTGCTTCGGCACCCCCGCCACAGGCCGACAGCGCCACGGCCCGGTTCAGGCGGACCACCGGGGTCGGTTCATGATCCAGAAGCCGTTCATAAAGCCGCGCGATCTCGGGCCAGTCGGGGCCGGTCGGGGCGCCGTGACAGGCCGCAATCGCCGCCTTGATCTGAAACGGCCCCGGACGATCACGCCCCATGGCGCCCATAAGGATCGAAAGCCCCTCGCCGGTCATCGCCCAGTCCCAGCGGCTTTGATCCTGCGCCGCAGGCGGCAGACTTGCGCCCCGGCCGTCCACCCGGGCCGCACGCCGCGCATGGGTCAGCAGCAACAGCGCCAGCAAACCTTCGATCTCGGCCTCGCCGGGGCGAAGATTATCCATAAGGCGCCCCAGAAAGATCGCTTCCTCGCACAGATCCGCCCCATCCTGCCCCGGCGCGTCATAGCCTGCGGTAAAGATCAGATAGATCACCGTCAGAACCGAATTCAGCCGATCGTCCCACTCTTCCCGGTCCGGCACGCGAAAGCCGATGCCCGTCGCCGCGATCCGCGCCTTGGCCCGCGACAGGCGCTGGCCCATCGTCGCCTCGCGGTCCAGAAAGGCGCGGGCGATATCCCCGGTCGTCAGGCCGCAGACCGTCCGCAGCGTCAGCGCCACCCGGCTTTTGGCATCCAGCGCCGGATGACAGCAGGTAAAGATCAGCCGCAGCCGTTCGTCGGCGATCATCTCGGGGTCCTCCGCCTCGTCGCGCGCCAGCACGGCCAGCGCCGCACCGCCGGCGGCATCGCGCGCGCCACGCCGCAGCCGGTCGATCGCCTTGCGAAAGGCCACACGGATCAGCCAGGCATCGGGCCGCAGCGGCACGCCCGCCCGCCCCCAATGCTCCAGGGCCGATGCGGCGGCCTCCTGCAGCGCGTCCTCGGCCCGGTCGAAGTCGCCAAGCCGCGCAATCAGTGCCGCAAGAATTCGCCCCCGATCCGCGCGAAGCGCCGCCACAAGGGCCGCCTCGACAGGGTCCGGGGGCAAAGCCATCAATTATAGACCATGACCGGCCGCAGTTCGACCGTGCCAAAGGCCGCCGTCGGGATCATCGCGGCATAGCGGATCGCCGTATCCAGATCCGGCACCTCCATCAGGTAATAGCCGCCCAGATATTCCTTCGTCTCGGCAAAGGGGCCGTCCATCGTCTCGACCTTGCCCTCCGTGACGCGCACGGATGTCGCCGTCTCGACCCCCTTCAGCCCGTCGCCGGCAACAAAGGCGCCCTTTTCCTTCAGCATGGCGGTAAAGGCGAAATAGCCCTCCATCATCGCCTGAAAGCCCGGGGTGCCAAAGGCCGGTGCGCGCGCCGGGTCGGTATAGATGATTGCCAGATATTGCATGTCGTTTCTCCTGTTCGGTTCAGTGTCACTTGGTCGTTCGATGAAAACAAGCTTCAGCCGCCGATCAGCGGCAAAAGCAGGGCGCAAGCGGGGATCAGCATGGCCACCCAGGTCCCGACCGTCCCCGCGATCCGTATCGGCAGAACCCGCCCCGATGCGGCCAGCCCGAACGGATGTACCAGCCGCGAGACAAGCAAGATCAGCCCCGCCGCATGCAGCCAGGCCCCGGACAGCCCCTGCCCTTCGGCCAGCGCCATCAGGATCACCGCCATGGGCACCGTCTCGATGAAATTCCCGTGGCGCCGGATCGCCAGCAACAGCGCCATGTCGCCCCCGTCGCCGAACATCACCTTGGTCCGGGTCCGGGCGATGATCACCCTGATCTGCAGCAGGATCATCACCAGTGCCAGTGCCGCCACATAGGGGCCGGTAATTGCGTAACCCATCTTCACCTCCTTTGTTGTGCACCAAGGACGCTGGCCCAGGCGGTTTTTCGACAGGCTGCCGAAAATTAAACTGCATGGGCGCAAAGCCGCCCCGCCGCCTCTTTCCCTGCAGGCCGCCATGCCCTATGACGCGCCCGACACGCCGCGAAAGAGGGACCGAGGAATGACCGACCCCGTGATCACCGATGAGATCGTCGCCGCCCACGGGCTGAAGCCGGACGAATATCAACGTATCCTGACGATCATCGGGCGGGTGCCGACCTTTACCGAACTCGGCATCTTTTCGGCCATGTGGAACGAACATTGTTCCTATAAATCCTCCAAGAAAT
>CAZKJZ010000025.1:0-9330 GCA_964553145.1 uncultured Frigidibacter sp.
AACGTAGCCGAAAACTCCAGCTTCAAACGATCCAGTTCTCAGGGGGCAGAGCAGACGGCCTTCGGCAGCGTCCAAAGGTCGTAAAGGTCTTTCATCCGGCTATTGACGAGGCCGAGAGCGACGACCGCCTGGAACTTCTCGGCGATAACGGTTGCAGGTGAATAGGCGCGGATGGAAGCCGTTGGGAAGTCCAGCAGCGAGCCGTATTCGATCTCGAAACCGGGGTCCGCGAGGGCATCGCCAAATCCGAGATCCACTGTGATCGGAATGCGCGTTTTGCCAAGATAGGCGTCGGTGCGTAGACGCATCCCGCCATAGATCTGGTCCTCACGGATCGCCACTGCGGTCAGATTGGCGGCGTCATAGGTCAGGCCGTCACCACCATCGATCGCGAGGATCGCCGAAAAGGCAGCCCTCAATTCGGTTTCCTCGTCGGAACCGAAGGCCAGAAAGTCGATGTCACGAGTGAACCTGCCGGTATCGGCGGTCCAAAGGGTGACGAGCATGCCGCCCTTCAGGACGAAGCGATCACGATAGTCCGAGATGGACAAGCGATAGACCAGCCGCTCAAGCCCGAAGGCAACAAGGACCACATCAAACGCCTGCCCCTCGTCGTGCGCCAGATTCAGCAGGCGCTGCCGGATGGAAGCAGCGATATCTTTGGGCGGCGGCCTAGCCATTGGACGTCAGCGCCTCCAGATAGGGCCGCATCTGGTTCCAGGCTGCGTTTTCTTGCGCCACTGCAGCCAGTTGCCCCGGCGTTGCCTTGCGGTCGTTCAGCGCCGATCTCATGGCTTCGATGGCAACTGAACGGTCAACCAGCTTAGGGTTCCGGAAAGCGTCAGCGATCGTCTTGGCAACGGAATAGACCCGCAGATCAACGCTGCCGACCCGGTGAAGCTCCAGGCCATTGGTCAGGTAGGGCTCACGAAACCGGACGACGCGGGTTTGAGGATAGGTGATCTTCGGTGCCCAGTCCTTGGCACCAATGGCGATCCAGACTTTTCGCGGGAGCTGGTCGGTCAGTTGGTGAAAGGACAGTGCCGAGTTCAGACAGAGGACCGCCTTGGGCGCGCGCTTGGCGACTTCGATCAGCGCCGAGTGCAGATCGGGCTCGCTGTCGGGCAGTTGATAGAGGCCGCGTCCGATGCGAAGCACGGATCCATCAGCGACCGCACGTGAGAGGGCCGTAGCTGCCACGCCAATGCCGGCCAGATCCTTGGACCGTGCGGGTGCATTAGTCCCGATATAGTCGATCATCCGGGCGTGTTGGGACTGGTCTTGGCGCATCTTTGTTACGAAAGCTAGGATGTTAGAGGTTTCTGTCCGATGTTTTGTAACATTGAGCGACCACCTGAGCAACAGAGAAGCTGCGAGCAGCGCACAGTCGGCTGGCTTTATGCAGTTTTCGCGCGACGTCGTCCGGAGAGGGCGCGCCAAACAGGCACCGGGTGGGTACCGGCGCAGACCATGCCTGTGCAAATTAAGCGTACTTACATAGGCCAGAACGTAATTTAAGCCAACAGCAAAGCGCTTAAATAGCGGCATGGCAAACTGACTTGGATGCCCCCTCTACCATCTGTTGAAGAACAGATTTGAAGACCATGCGGCAAACACACAGCCTAATCGCCGCACTTCTTGCGGCGATTAGGCTTGCAGAAGAGACAAGTTCGACTCGACGGAAGGGCAGGGCGTCCCGGCACGGCTGAAGTGCCAAAACCTGCATCGCAGGAGTTGACGCAACGTCCCCCAGAAACAGACATCCGGGGCATTCAAACCTCGTGCGCAAGAATTTGCCTACGCCGATTCCGGCCGAAAACGCACCAAAATGCGCTTTCGATTGCTTCCCCCCTGCTTCCCCGGACGGCCAAGCGAGGCCGGGGAAGCAAAAAGCGCCCCGGAGGGCGCTTCTTAATGCATTGATTTCATTAGTCCAAACTGGAGCGGGCGATGAGATTCGAACTCACGACCCTAACCTTGGCAAGGTTATGCTCTACCCCTGAGCTACGCCCGCATCCTTGAGGCGGCGATGTAGTCAGTCTTGCGGGCGGCTGCAAGGGGAAAAAGTGCGGGGCTGCAACTTTTCGCGCGGATGGGCCATGGCCAGGGCGTGATTCGGCGGGGCGGGTGGCCTGCGGGGGCAATAGGTCAAGGATTACCGCGGGTTAGGCGGAAACATGGTGAAGGCGATCCTAACGCCGGGGCAAAAGGTTGCCAAAGTGTGAGCGGCGGCGGCGATTAACGATCAGGGCGAAATGGTGCCCGCAAATTGTCGGCGTCGCGTCGAAATCCGGGCGGATTTCGGGTGCCTTCTGGGCGGACAGGCCAAGCGCCACAGACCTTCACACTTCAGACCTTCATCGTCAGGAAAGGACCCCGCCATGTTCATGCCCTCTGCCCTTCAGTTCGAAACCGCCGCCCCTGCCATGCCGCCCGCTGGCCCCGGTCTTGTGGCAAGTGCCCTGATCGAGACCGCCACCGGATGGCGTCCGGCGGGCATGCTGCGACCGGGCGCGACGGTGCAGACCTGGGACGGCGGTTTGTGCGCGCTGGCGGGCCTTGATCGCCGCTGGCTGTGGCCGGGGCAGGGGCAGGCGCTGGTTCATGTGCCGGGCGGTGCCTTTGGCGCCTGTGCCGACCTGTGGCTGTCGCCGGACACCGAGCTTTATCTGGCCTGCCCGGCGGCCGAGGAGATCCTGGAGGCGCCCGGTGCGCTGGTGCCTGCGGCGGCGCTGGTCGGCCATGCGGGGTGCCGTCTGGCGCCCGTCGAGCGGCCTGTGCAACTGGTCCTGCCAAAGTTGGACAGTGACGAGCTGGTCTGGGTTCAGTCGGGTGTCCTGATCCGGGCGGCGGCAGACCGGCCAGGGATCGACGGATTTCTGCCGCGGCTGGGGGGCAAGCGCGCATCGGCGCTGGCCGGGCTGGTGGCCTGTGGCGCCCGCACCACTGCCGATCTGCCGCGCCGGGCGGCCTGACCTATCCCGCCATGGCCCGGCGGGTGCGGAAAAGCGGCGCGGGCAAGGGGGCGCCATCTGCCCCCAGCGCATCCCGCAAAAGCGCGTCAAGTGTCATGCCGCTGGCGTCGGTCGTCGCGCCGGATGTTGCTGCCAGAGGGGCTGCGCCGAAAGACAGATCGCGGCAGGCTTGCCGCGCGCGGTCTTCCAGCCCATCGATCTGGCCCTGAAGCCGTTCCAGCCCGGCCTGCAGGGCGGTGGCGGGCATCCGGCTGTCGCTGTCGGCCAGCCAGCCGAGTGTCATGCGCAGATTGCCAAGGTTCAGGATCACATCCTCGACCAGAAACCGTTCGAAAGCGGCCCGCAGCCCTTCGTTCATCACGTCACCCCGTCTGACCCACCGCCCCAGATTAGGCAGCGGGTCTTAACGGCGGATGAAGATCGTCAGCCCTCGAATTCGATCAGCAGGTCCTTGGCGTCGATCTGGGCGCCGGGCGTCACATGGACGGATTTGACCATTGCCGCGCGTTCGGCGTGGATGCCGGTTTCCATCTTCATCGCCTCGATGGTCAGCAAGAGGTCGCCCGCATTGACCTTTTGCCCCGCGACGACCCCGACCGAGGCGACGACACCCGGCATCGGCGCGCCGATCTGGCTGGCGTTGCCGTCCTGCGCCTTGGGGCGGCTGGCGGTTTTGGCCTTGACCGCCCGGTTCGGCACGCGGATCACGCGCGGCTGGCCGTTCAGTTCGAAAAAGACCTTGACCTCGCCCATGTCGTCGGTTTCGCCGACCGCCTGCAGGCGGAGTTCCAGCGTCTTGCCGGGGTCGATCTCGACCGAGACTTCCTCGCCCGGCTGCATGCCGTAAAAGAAGGTCGGCGTCGGCAGGGTGCGAACCGGGCCATAGGTCCGGTGGCGGCCCATGTAATCGAGAAAGACCTTGGGATACATCAGGTAGCCGTTCAGATCCTCGTCATCGACGGCGAACCCTTCCAGCTCGGTCGAGACCTTGGTGCGCACGGCTTCCAGATCGACCGGGGCCATGTGCTTGCCGGGCCGTTCGACCGATGGCTTTTCGCCTTTCAGCACCTTTTTCACGATCCCCTCGGGCCAGCCGCCTGGCGGTTGGCCGAGATTGCCCTTCAGCATGTCGACGACCGAGTCGGGGAAGGCCACGTCGACGGCGGGATCTTCGACCTGATCGCGGGTCAGGCCCTGCGCCACCATCATCAGCGCCATGTCGCCCACGACCTTGGACGAAGGGGTGACCTTGACGATGTCGCCGAACATCTGGTTGGCATCGGCATAGGCCTGCGCCACCTGGTGCCAGCGTTCTTCCAGCCCCAGGCTACGGGCCTGGGCCTTGAGGTTGGTGAACTGGCCGCCCGGCATTTCATGCAGATAGACTTCCGATGCCGGCGCCTCTAGCCCGCTTTCGAAGGCCGCATATTGATGGCGGACCGCTTCCCAATAATTCGACAATTCGCGGATGGCGCGGATGTCCAGACCGGTATCGCGGTCGGTATGGGCCAGCGCCTCGACCACCGAACCAAGGCAGGGTTGCGAGGTGCCTCCGGAAAAGGCGTCCATCGCCGCATCCACGGCATCGACGCCCGCATCGGCGGCGGCCAGGATCGTGGCCCCGGCAATGCCCGACGTGTCATGGGTGTGGAAATGGATCGGCAGGCCGACCTCTTCCTTCAGCGCCTTGATCAGGATGCGGGCGGCGGCGGGTTTCAGAAGGCCCGCCATGTCCTTCAGGCCCAGCACATGGGCACCGGCGGCCTTCAGCTCCTTGCCCATCGCGACATAATATTTCAGGTCGTATTTGGCGCGGTCGGGGTTCAGGATATCGCCGGTATAGCAGATCGCCGCCTCGCAGACCCGGTTCTGTTCGATCACCGCATCCATGGCGATGCGCATGTTTTCGACCCAGTTCAGACTGTCGAACACGCGGAACACGTCGATCCCGGTTTCGGCGGCCTGACGCACGAAAAAGCGGACGACATTGTCGGGGTAATTGGTATAGCCGACGCCGTTCGATCCGCGCAGCAGCATCTGGGTCATGATGTTCGGCATTCGCGCGCGCAGGTCGCGTAGCCGCTGCCAGGGGCATTCCTGCAAGAACCGGTAGGCCACATCGAAGGTGGCGCCGCCCCAGCATTCGACGCTGAACAGGTCGGGCAGGTTCGCGGCATAGGTCGGCGCCGCCTTGATCATGTCGATCGACCGCATCCGCGTGGCCAGAAGCGACTGGTGCCCGTCGCGCATGGTCGTGTCGGTCAACAGCAGCTTTTTCTGCGAACCCATCCAGTCGGCCACCGCCTGCGGTCCCTTGGACAGTAAAAGGTCGCGGGTGCCGGGAACCGGCGTCCTCTGCGGCTTGGCCAGGCGCGGGGTGCGGGCATTGGCGTGGGGCTTGGGTCGGCCCGCCGTTTCGGGGTGGCCGTTCACGGTGATGTCGGCGACATAGACCAGAATCTTGGTCGCCCGGTCACGCCGCTTTTTAAAGGCGAAAAGGTCGGGCGTCGTGTCGATGAACTTGGTCGTCGCCTGATCGGACAGGAAGGTCGGGTGTTTCAGCAGGTTTTCGACAAAGGCGATGTTGGTTGCCACGCCGCGGATGCGGAATTCCGCCAGCGCGCGCCGCATCCGGTTGATCGACTGTTCCGGGGTCTGGGCCCAGGCCGTGACCTTGACCAGAAGGCTGTCGTAATAGCGGGTGATGACCGCGCCCGGATAGGCGGTGCCGCCGTCCAGCCGGATGCCCGCACCCGTCGCGGACCGATAGGCGGTCAGGCGGCCATAGTCGGGGATGAAATTGTTCATCGGATCTTCGGTCGTGACCCGGCATTGCAGCGCATGGCCATTCAGCCGCACCTCGGCCTGCGAGGCGGCACCCGTCGCCTCGGCCAGGGTCTTGCCTTCGGCGATCTTGATCTGGGCCTGGACGATGTCGATGCCGGTCACCTGTTCGGTAACGGTATGTTCGACCTGAACGCGCGGGTTCACCTCGATGAAATAAAACTTGCCCGTGTCCATATCCATCAGGAATTCGACCGTGCCCGCGCATTCATAGCCGACATGGGCGCAGATGCGGCGGCCCAGATCGCAGATCTCGGTGCGTTGTTCGGGGGTCAGATAGGGCGCGGGGGCGCGTTCGACCACCTTCTGGTTGCGCCGCTGCACGGTGCAGTCGCGTTCATAAAGGTGATAGATATTACCCTCTTTGTCGCCCAGGATCTGCACCTCGACGTGACGCGCGCGCAGGATCATCTTTTCCAGATAACCCTCGCCATTGCCAAAGGCGGCTTCCGCCTCGCGCCGCCCTTCACGGACCTTTTCGACCAGTTCGGATTCCGAATTGATCGGGCGCATGCCGCGCCCGCCGCCACCCCAGCTGGCCTTCAGCATCAAAGGATAGCCGACCTCGGCCGCCTGCTTGCGGACAAGGTTCATGTCGTCGCCCAGAACCTCGGTCGCGGGGATGACGGGCACGCCCGCCTCCATCGCCACGCGGCGGGCGCTGGCCTTGTCGCCCAGGGCGCGCATCGTTTCGGCCTTGGGGCCGATGAAGGTGATGCCGTTTGCGACGCAGGCCTCGACGAAATCGGGGTTTTCCGACAAAAGCCCATAGCCCGGATGGATCGCATCCGCGCCGCATTCCTTGGCAACCCGGATGATCTCGTCGATCGAGAGATAGGCGGCGACCGGCCCCAGCCCTTCACCGATCCGGTAGGCTTCGTCCGCCTTGAACCGGTGCAGCGACAGCTTGTCTTCCTCGGCATAGACGGCGACCGTCCGCTTGCCGAGCTCGGTCGCGGCACGCATCACGCGAATGGCGATTTCGCCGCGGTTGGCGATCAGAATCTTGCGGAACTCGGTCATGCGTCTCTCCCCAGAGTGCGGGCGCACTTTAGGCATGCCGCAGCGCAGCGCAAGTGCCTTTGCTAGCTTAGGGGCCGGGGCCGGGCGCGGCAGTGCGAAAACGGCGCCCGGCGTACAAAAACGCCGCGGTGGGCAGATGGTTGCGGTACCATCCTCCTGCGGTTGAGGCCAGCGGCGGGCGAGGCCGCGCCGTTGGCAGGTCCCGGCTAGTCCGAGACCTGATGCCCGCGGTTTTTCAGGGGGATTTCCTCCAGCAGCAGGGCAAAGACGAAGCCCACCAGCCCAAGGCCTGCCGCGATGCGGAAGATCGGGTGAAGGGCATCGGTCACCGCCGTGGCCAGTCCGGCCTTCAGGGCCGGGGGCATGTCGGCCATCATCTGCGGGCCGACCGCCATGCCTTCGGGCAGCGCGCCGGAAAGGCCCAGCCGCCAGGCAAACAGCGCGCCGAAGAAGGCCACCGCCAGCGACCCGCCGATCTGTCGGAACATCAGGCTGGCAGCGGTTGCGGTGCCGATCACATCGCGCGGCACGGCATTCTGCACGGCGGTCATGACCACCGGAAAGATACAGCCCATGCCGATGCCGACCAGGGCCACCGCCAGCCCGACCAGCACGGCGGGGGTTGTCGCCGTCAGAAGGGACAGGCCGATCATGCCTGCCGACAGGATGCTCATGCCGATGAAGGGCAGGATGCGATAGCGCTGGGTCTTGCCCATGTACCGCCCGGCCAGGGTCGATGCAGCCACGATGCCCGCCGTCATCGGGATCAGCTGCAGCCCCGAGGCCGTCGGCGTCGCACCGCGTGCCAGCTGCATGTATAGCGGCATGAAGGTAATGGCCCCGAACATGGCTGCACCGGCGACAAACCCGATGATCGATGTGACCCAGAACACATTTTCGCGAAACAGCGACAGCGGCAGGACAGGTTCTGCCGCACGGCGCTCGGCCTGTACAAAGGCAAAGGATGCCGTGACACAGATGGCAATCAGCGCAAGGATCTGGTTCGATCCCCAAGGCAGACTGCGGCCACCAAGCGACGTGATCAGAACCAGGCTGCCCAGGGCCAGCATCAGGGCGATGGCGCCTTCCCAGTCGATCCGGTGGCTGACTCGGGTGGTCTGGGCGTGAAAGCCCAAGGCAAAGCCGGTCAGGGCAATCAGGCCGATGGGCAGGTTGATGTAAAAGATCCAGGGCCAGGAATAGGCCTGCACGAACCAGCCGCCCAAGAGCGGGCCAATGACACTGGAGGCGCCAAAGACGGTGGCAAAGACGCCCTGAATCTTGCCGCGGTCCTGCGGCTGGACCACATCGCCGACAATCGACAGCGCCAGCACGAACAGCCCGCCGCCGCCCAGCCCCTGAAGGGCGCGGGCCAGGATCAGGAACAGCATCGACCCCGCCATGCCGCACAGGACCGACCCGGCCAGAAACAGGCCGACCGAGACAAAGACCATCAGCCTGCGCCCGTAAAGGTCGCCCAGCTTGCCGTAAAGCGGCGCGGCAATCGTCGAAGCAAGGATATAGGCCGTGACCACCCAGCTGAGATGCTCGACCCCGCCAAGGTCGGCGACGATGGTCGGCAGGGCAGTCGACACGATGGTCTGGTCCAGCGCGCCAAGCAGCAGCAGGACACCGACCGAGAAGATGACGGTGGTGACGGACGTGGCAGGCGCGGGGTGCGCCAGATCGGAAGGGGCGGTCATGGGGATCTCCTGTTCGGTCGTCACGATAGGTTGTTGGCATTTATGTGTCAATGTCATATATGTGTGAATATCACATCATTGACTGACGCACCCGATGGGTTAGACAGCCGCCATGACCGACGAGACAAACCAAACCGACCGGACGAAACGCGCGCTGGCGCAATCGGCGCATCTGGGGCTGGATGTGCAGTTGCTGGGGCAGGGGCTCGCGCCGCCCATGGTGGCGGCAGTCCTGAAACTGGACGCGGCCTTTTTCCGCTGGCGGGGGATGCAGCAACGCGGTGACTTTCTCAGCCGCCTGACGGCCGAGGTGGTGCCCGGTCTGGAACCTGCGGTCTTTCAGGGGCTTCTGGCCGTGTCGCAGCACGGGCTTGGCCTGGACGGACAGGCCTGCGCCGCCCCCACGATCGGCGACATCGCCCTGCGCCTGTCGCTGGATCCGTCCCGCGCCAGCCGGATCGTGGCCGAACTGGTGACCCAGGGCTATCTGCGGCGCGAGGCCGATCAGGCCGACGGCCGCAAGTCGGTCCTGCGGGTGACCGAACAGGGCTATGAGGCGCTGGAACGGTTCCGCGATGCGAAATGGCGGCTTCTGTCAGAACTTTACGCCGACTGGACCGCCGACGAGGTCGCGGCCTTTGCCCGGCTGATGACCAAATATATGGACGGGCTGACCGACCTGCTGCGGCGGGGCTGACGGGCAGAACCGGGCGGCGTCGACGGCCCCCCTTACCCCACCGCCCGCGCCAGCGCCTTGCGAACGGCGCGGCCAAGCTCTTCCTCGG
>CAZKJZ010000025.1:9430-24172 GCA_964553145.1 uncultured Frigidibacter sp.
CGGCATAAGGTGGCGGCGGGGACGGCGGCAAGACAAAGCGGGGCAGCTTCTTGAGTTTGCGGAATATCATGGCGCTATGACCTGAACCTTCATTTCGATACCCAGGCTTTCCGCCTGCTCGATAGCGCGTCGAATCTGCACGATCTGTTCAGGGCTTGCGCTTTGAGGAATCGCCAGTAGCAGTTTTCGATGCAGGATGTCGGCATTGGCAAATTCAATTTGACCTTTCCCGTCATGTTCGAACCGAACCATATCGTCCAAATATCGCATGATTTGTGAATAAATGGTTGTCGGCCGGGTGCGGTAGCTGAAGGCAGCCAGGTCAATCGTCTTGGCGCTTGTTGCCGTGCCGGTTACCGAATCCCAAAAGTCATAGGCCTTGAACGTCGGGGCTGTCCGCGCGCCCAGCCCCCCGGCTTTCTCCAGCATATCTTCCCAGGGCAGGCCCTGCGCGCGGATGCCTTCGCCCCAGCGGATGCCGCCGTTGGGGATTTCGGGCCAGTCCGCGTCCCACGGTGTGCGCCGCAACAGGGCTAGGCCGTCGCGCAGCAGCTTCGCGGCAGAGGCACTGCCGGGCAGGGTGCGGGCAAGTCCGGCGGCGGCGCCGAGGCGTTCCAGCAGCTTGGCCAGGACCGCGGCAGGGATCAGTCCCAGAAGAACCGTCTGGTCGAAATAGGCGCGGTCGTAATGGGCCTGCCGCACATCACCTTCGGTCGCCAGGCCCTTGGCATAGGCCTCGTCCACCAGATCGGGACGCTGGTGCAGGGCGACCAGATAGTCTCGCAGCGCAGCTGCTATTTCCGGTGCGTCGCGGAAAAGGTCAGTCAGCCTGTCGAAGGACGCGGTGACCGAAGCCCGCATCCTTGCAAGTTCGGCCGCCTCCTCCGGGGACAGGGTGCCCAGCTGCTCTTCGGCAATCAGGCGGGTGAAGCGGCCTGCCGTATAGATCTGCCCCGGCAGCGCACGGACGCCCTCCGACAGGGCAACGAGGCTCTCCCACACGCCCATGGCAACATTGGTTGCGGCATCGAGCGTCGCGTCCTTTGACCCGTCCAACTCGGCCCCAAGCCACAGGGCGGTAAAGGCCGCTCCGGTCAGCGGCTTTGCATCATCGTCGGGCGGCAGGCTGGGGGATGCCGTACAGCGGCAATTATAGTCCTGCCCTGGGTGGCCATCGGGAGGAGGGTGACCCCAGGCAAAGACCTGTTCGTCGCGGCTGCGGTGTTCGGGACGCACGCGGTCGTCGTCCCGCGTGTGCCAGGTGTATTCGACAAACCCCAGCGCTGACTGGCCGACTTCGGCGGCCTTGCCTGCAAGCTCTTGCAGCAGCCAATCTTCCATGCCCTGGATGATCGCGGGAAGCAGGTGGTTCTGTTGGGACCATTCGTTCCAGATGACGGACAGGCGATAGTCCCACTTGGCTGTGACCTCGGCCAGCAGCCGGTCCGTCGCTGGCAGATCGCTGCTGTGCGGCCTGACCCCCAACAGACGTTCCGCCCCGTCCGCCGCACGGCCGAATTCGGCGCGGATCACCGCAAGCGCGCGCTCTGCAAAGGACTGGGCGCGCTGGTCGTAGTCGGGCATGGATCGGTGATCCTTGCCGGATTTGGTTTCTGGGGGCCGGGCATGCGCGACCGCTGCCCACCCGCTGCCCCCCTGTCGTATGAACTGGTCCCAACGGGTCATGTGCCACCTTTTGCCGGGGCAAAGACTGGCGGGGGTCTGGTTAAGATCGGATGGCAGCGGCGTTCGTGCCGGTCGTTGTGCGAACAATCCAAGAACGCCGCTTTATCTTGCGCGGAAGCCCGGTTATGCTGGCCCCATGAGCCAGTTCGACGAAGACGACGCCTTTGCCGCCGCCGCCGCTGCGCCCGCCGTACCCTTGTCGCAGCGGGCGATGGCGGCACGGGCGGGCGGACCCGCGCCCTATATGGAGGGGTTGAACCCCGCCCAGCGGGCGGCGGTCGAGGCGCTGGACGGGCCGGTCTTGATGCTGGCCGGGGCTGGCACCGGCAAGACGCGGGCACTGACGGCGCGGATTGCGCATCTTTTGGCGATGGGGCGGGCGCGGCCCAATGAAATTCTGGCCGTGACCTTTACCAACAAGGCCGCGCGCGAGATGAAGGAACGGGTCGGGCGGCTTTTGGGTCAGGCGGTCGAGGGTCTGCCCTGGATGGGCACTTTCCATTCGATCAGCGTCAAGATCCTGCGGCGCCATGCCGAACTGGTGGGGCTGAAATCCAGCTTCACCATTCTGGATACGGACGATCAGATCCGGTTGCTGAAGCAACTGATCCAGGCCGCGAACATCGACGAAAAGCGTTGGCCTGCCCGGCAGCTGGCCGGCCTGATCGACGGCTGGAAGAACCGCGCCTGGGTGCCGGACCGGGTGCCCTCGTCCGAAGCCTCGGCCTTTAACCATATGGGGTCGGAACTTTATGCCGCCTATCAGGATCGGCTGCGCACGCTGAACGCCTGCGACTTCGGCGACCTTCTTCTGCATTGCGTGACCATTTTCCAGAACCACCCGGACGTGCTGGAGCAGTACCAGCGCTGGCTGCCCTATATTCTTGTCGATGAATATCAGGACACGAACGTTGCCCAGTATCTGTGGCTGCGCCTTCTGGCGGCTGCGCGCAAAAATATCTGCTGCGTCGGCGATGACGACCAGTCGATCTATGGCTGGCGGGGCGCCGAGGTCGGCAATATCCTGCGGTTCGAAAAGGATTTTCCGGGCGCAACCGTCATAAGGCTGGAACAGAATTACCGGTCGACCGAACATATCCTGGCCGCCGCCTCGGGCCTGATCGCCGCCAATTCCGGCCGCCTTGGCAAGACGCTCTGGACCGAGGCCGAGGGCGGCGAGAAACTTCGCCTGATCGGCCATTGGGACGGCGAGGAAGAGGCGCGCTGGATCGGGGAAGAGGTCGAGGCCCTGCAACGCGGCACCCGCCATCTGGACCCGGTCAACCTGAACCGCCAGGCCATCCTGGTCCGCGCCAGCCACCAGATGCGCGCGTTCGAGGACCGGTTCCTGACCATCGGCCTGCCCTATCGGGTCATCGGTGGCCCGCGCTTCTATGAACGCCAGGAGATTCGGGATGCGATGGCCTATTTCCGGCTGGCCTCGTCGCCTGCCGATGATCTGGCCTTTGAACGGGTAGTCAATGTCCCCAAGCGCGGTCTGGGCGACAAGGCAGTGCAGACCATCCAGCGGCAGGCGCGAGAGGATGGGGCGGGCCTTTTGGAGGGCGCGCGCTATCTGACCGCCAGCGCAGGGATTGGCGGCAAGGGGGGCGGGCAGTTGCGGCTCTTTGTCGAAGGGGTGGACCGCTGGCACCGGATGACCCTGCAGCCCGGCTATGACCATGTTGCCCTGGCCGAAATGATCCTGGAGGAGTCCGGCTATACCGACATGTGGCAGCGGGAAAAGACGCCCGAGGCGCCGGGGCGGCTGGATAACCTCAAGGAACTGGTCAAGGCGCTGGAACAGTTCGACAGCCTTCAGGGCTTTTTGGAACATGTCGCGCTGATCATGGACAATGACAGCCAGGAGGCCGAGGAAAAGGTCACGATCATGACCCTGCATGCCGCCAAGGGTCTGGAATTTCCCGTCATCTTCCTGCCGGGGTGGGAGGACGGCCTGTTCCCCAGCCAGCGCTCGCTGGATGAAAGCGGCCTGAAGGGGCTGGAGGAGGAACGGCGGCTGGCCTATGTCGGCATCACGCGGGCCGAGGAACTTTGTACCATCAGTTTCGCCGGAAACCGCCGCGTCTATGGCCAGTGGCAGTCGCAACTGCCCTCGCGCTTCATCGACGAACTCCCGCCCGCGCATGTCGAGGTTCTGACGCCCCCCGGCCTTTACGGCGGGGGTTACGGCGCCGCCGCCCCCCGCGCCGCCAGCACGATCGAGGAACGCGCGACCCGCGCCGATGTCTATAACTCGCCCGGCTGGCGCCGCCTGCAGGAACGGTCGCAGACCCGCACCCTGTCGCAACCGCGCGAGGCGCGCCACCAGATCATCGATCTGGATGCCGTGTCGGCCTTTGCCACCGGGGACCGGGTGTTCCACAAGAAATTCGGCTATGGCACGGTCGAGGGGATCGAGGGTGACAAGCTGGAAGTGGCCTTTGACAAGGCGGGGGTGAAACATCTGGTGGCAAGCTACGTCACTCCGGCCGATCAGGTCGATGACGTGCCCTTCTGATCAGGCGCGCAGCCGGTCCAGCATCAGGGCCGTCAATCCCGCCACCAGCCCCCAAAAGGCCCCGCCGATGCCAAAGGCGCTGACGCCGGATGCCGCTACGATCAGCGTGACGGCGGCGGGAAACCGGCCTTCGGGCGCGGCAAAGGCGCCGCCAAGGGCGCCCATCAGCGGCGCGATCAGTGCCAGCCCGGCAATGGCGGCAATCAGCCCCGGCGGCAGGGCGGCCAGAACCGCCAGGATGACCGGACCGAAGAGGCCAAGCGCCACCCAGGCGGTGCCATAGGCCAGCCCGACCTTCCAGCGCTGGCTGCGGTCGGGGTGCACATCGTCCCCCAGGCAAATTGCGGCGGTGATGGCCGCCATGTTGATCGTATGGGCGCCAAAAAGGGCGGTCAGCGCCGACAGGCCCCCCGACAGGGTCAGCGCCGCCCGCACCGGCGGTTCATATCCCGCCCCCCGCAGCACGGCAAAGCCGGGCAGGTTCTGCGAGGCCATGGTGACCAGATAAAGCGGCAGGCCCAGGCCGATCAGCCCGGCCGTGGTCCAGTGCGGTGTGATCAGGGTCAGCGCGGGCAGGGCAAAGGGGCCGTGGGGCAGGGGCGTGCCCAGACCAAAGGTCAGCGCCAGCCCCGCCGCCAGTGCCGCCAGAACCGCAAAGGCCGGATTCCACAACCGGATCAGCGCGAATGTCAGGACGGTCGGCAGGATCAGGCCGGGGGCGGCCACTGCCGCCGGTGCGACCTTCAGGCAAAAGGGCAGAAGAACCCCGGCCAGCATCGCCGCCGCGATCCCTGCAGGTATCGCCGCGATCAGCCGCCCCAGGGGGCCGATCAGGCCAGTCAGCACGATCAGCAGGCCCGCCAGGGCAAAGGCGCCGACACCCTCGGCCATCGTCAACCCCTGCGAGGCGGCAATCAGGGCCGCACCCGGCGTCGACCAGGCCAGCACGACCGGCACCCGCGCCCAAAGGCTGAGGCCCGCCGAACCTATGGCCTTGGCCAGACATATGGCGAAAATCCAGCTGGCGGTTTCGGCCGGGCTGGCCCCCAGCGCCCGCGCGGCCGACAGGACCAGCGCAATGGTAGAGCCGTAGCCCACCAGCGCCGCGACCAGTGCGGCGGAAAACAGCGAAGCGCGCATCTTGCATCCCTCTTTCAGGGCAAGCTAGTGATACGGCTGGCAGGGTCAAGAAGCGGAAGCGCGACGACGATCATGGGAGGAAGGAATGACCGCCGTCGCAGTCCGCGCAGCCAGCGGGAGGAGGATGCCGCTGCGCAAAGTCTCGGGCCTGGCCCGGTGAAGGTGCGGCGCCCCCGGGAGGAGGATGGGGGCGCCGCCCTGTTGTCGCCGTGACCCTGGGAGGGAGGAGCGGGTCATCGGCGATTCTGGTCGGGCCTTTACGGCCCGGAAAGGTCGGCGGCGACGGGGAGGAGAATGTCGCCGCCACACCCGGCCCGGGGAGGAGGAAGGGCCGGGATTGGGTTATTTGCTGCCGTACGCCGCTTCGAATGCGACCTGACGGATGATGCCGCGATACATGCCGAAATCCAGAAGTTCGCGGTCGCTCAGGCTGTCGAGCTCGCTCAGGGTCCGGCGGTACAGCTTGTAGCGTTTCGCGCCCTCGCTCAGCGGCGAAAAGAGTGCGGCGATCCGATCGCTGATCGGAACGTAGGATTGAAGAGTTGTCGTGGCCATATCTGCCTCTCTCGTTTCATTGCACGATGTCTTTCGTGCTGTTGGGGATAAGATGGCGATCATGCTGCAACTGCACAATCCCGGGATTGATCAACTCTGATATGCATCATACGCATAGCTTGATTTGTTGGGGTTTGACGTCGCGGAAAGGCGCTTGTAGCGGATTTGTGAAGAAAATAAGGCAAGTTTGCGTATTGCACAAAATTTCACCCCGGGGCCAATCTGCGCTGAAGCCAAGTGCAAGATGCATAACAAAAGGACAAACTATGCTGCTTTCCCGTGATCAACTGCTGCAGGCCCTGACGCGGATCGCCCTGCCGGACGGGCGCGATCTTGTGGCGGCCGATGTGATCCGCGCCCTGACTGTGGCCGAGGACCGCGTCAGTTTCGTGCTGGAGGCGCCAAGCCCCGAGGCCGCGCGCGCCATGGAACCGGTGCGACAGGCCGCCGAACGGGCGGTCTTGGCGCTGGGGGTGGCGCAGGTGTCAGTCGTTCTGACGGCGCATGGCCCGGCCCCCAAGGCGCCAGCGCCGGCGCTGAAGATCGGCGGCCATCCGGTGCCGCAGGCAGGGCCGCAGGATGTGCCCGGCGTGGCGCGCATTCTGGCGGTCGGGTCTGGCAAGGGCGGTGTCGGAAAGTCGACCGTCTCGTCGAACCTCGCAGTGGCGCTGGCCCGGCAGGGGCGGCGGGTCGGGCTCCTCGATGCCGATATCTACGGCCCGTCACAGCCGCGCATGATGGGGGTGAGCGCGCGGCCCGCCTCGCCCGATGGCAAGGTGATCATCCCCCTGCAGGCGCATGGGGTGACGATGATGTCGATCGGCCTGATGCTGAAAGAGGGCGAGGCGGTGGTCTGGCGCGGGCCGATGCTGATGGGGGCTATGCAGCAGCTTCTGGGGCAGGTGGCCTGGGGCGATCTTGATGTGCTGATCGTCGATCTGCCGCCCGGTACGGGCGACGTGCAGCTGTCGCTGTGCCAGAAAACCCATGTCAGCGGCGCGCTGATCGTCTCGACCCCGCAGGACGTGGCCTTGCTGGACGCACGCCGCGCCATCGACATGTTCGGCAAGCTGAAGGTGCCGGTGCTGGGCCTGATCGAAAACATGTCGACCTATGTCTGCCCCAATTGCGGGCACGAGGCGCATATCTTCGGCCATGGCGGTGTCGCCACAGAGGCCGACCGGCTGGACGTGCCCTTCCTGGGGGAATTGCCCCTGGCGCTGGAGGTGCGGCTGGCGGGGGATGCCGGGACGCCCGTCGCCGCGGGCGAAGGGCCGGTGGCCGAGGCCTATGCGCGCCTCGCCCACCGGCTGATCGCGGGCGGGATGGCCTGAGGTTCGACCCGCTGTCGCGGGCCGACCCATGCGGGGGAGGCGCTGCCTCCCCCGCACCCCCACCGGGATATTTGGACCACAATGAAAACCATTGATTCATTGTGGCCCAAATATCCTCGCCGAAGGCAGCCCGAGCGGAACCGCGCATGGCGCGGGCCGCGAGACAAAGGAATGGCGCCCCGTCAGGGGCGCTGCGATGGGAACCGAGTCGCGTGCGAATCGCTCGCTTTCGCTGCCTGTCGGGTGCCGGGGGCTGTGAGTTCCCTGATGCGCCCTGGAAAAATCGTAAGAATCTGGGACTGTATGGGACTGCGCAATTGGCAGGCTGACGCATCTATATGTTGTGCATTTTATGGCTATGACCCCTACCTATCCGGTGAATTGGCCGCCTGACCGTCAAGCCCTTGTTTCGAGCACCTCTCGAACGCAAGGTGTAGTATGGCAATTCCCAAAATTTCCTGTTGATTCCCATGAAATCCCGTGGCATCCCTTTCTTCACCGATGAGGACGGGCCAAGACTTAGGGGCGACAAGACCCCAAACGGCAAAAGTCAGGTTTCATACAGGCACCCGCCTTCATCGAACCAAGAGATCCGGCGCTGAGACGAGCAGACATCCCCCCAGGTGGTCTTGCAGCCGGACGCACCCAGAGATGGGACGAGGGCGGCGGATCGGGCAGTGGCAGCAGCCCGGTCCGCCGTTGTCTTTCCGGGGCCAGATTTCCGGAAAGTCAGGACAGTGAAGGAGCGCGGGCCAGTGGCACGCAGGTTCAGAGGGTCGGAGACGTTCAAGGTGGACGCGAAGGGTCGCGTATCCATCCCCGCCGCCTTTCGCCGCGTGATCGAGGTCTCGGACCCTGACTGGCATGAGGGGCTGCGCCCCAATATCGTGATTGTCTATGGTGACGCCCGGCAGGACTGGCTGGAAGTCTATACGATGCGCGCCACCCACGAGATCGATGACCAGATCGAGGATATGCAGCGCGGCAGTCCCGAACGGCTTTTGCTGGAAGAGCGCATGTACGGCCAGTCGATGGAAACCCAGATCGACGAGGACGGGCGGCTGGTACTGCCCCAGCGTCTGCGCGAAAAGATCGGCCTGACCTCGGAGGCCTTTTTCATCTCGGCCGGCGATTATTTCAAAATCTGGAAGCCCGAAACCTATGAGCAAAAAGCCGGGGCGCGGTCGCGCCGCCTGGCAGACCAGTACCCCGAGGATTTCGATCCCCGCAGCCTTTTGCCGCAAAGGGTCCGGGGATGAGTATGCCGCTGCCACGGCCCGACACAGACGCTGATGCCCCCCATGTTCCCGTCCTGCTTGGGCCGCTTCTGAAAGCGGTCGCGCCTGTTTCGGGCCTCTGGATCGACGGCACCTTTGGCGCGGGCGGCTATGCGCGCGGGTTGTTGGCGGCGGGGGCGGACCGGGTGATTGCCATCGACCGCGATCCGACGGTCTTTCGCATGGCCGCGGGCTGGGCGGCGGCCCATGGTGACCGTCTGCAACTGGCGCCGGGTACTTTTTCCGACATGGACCTGATCGCGGGGGCGCCGGTGGACGGCGTCGTCCTCGACCTTGGCATATCCTCGATGCAGATCGACCAGGCTGAGCGCGGCTTTTCCTTTCAGAAAGACGGGCCCCTTGACATGAGAATGGGGGACGAGGGGCCGACGGCGGCCGATCTGGTCAATACCGCCTCCGAGGCAGAGATCGCCGACATCCTTTATCATTATGGCGAGGAACATGCCTCGCGCCGGATCGCCCGCGCCATTGTCGCGGCCCGGCCCTTTGCGACGACGCTGCAGCTGGCGCGGGTGGTGGAAACTTGCCTGCCCCGGCCGAAACCGGGCCAGTCGCACCCCGCGACCCGGACTTTTCAGGCATTGAGGATTGCGGTCAACGATGAATTCGGGCAACTCGCGGCGGGCCTTGCCGCCGCGGAACGGGCGCTAAAACCGGGCGGGCGGCTGGCGGTCGTGACCTTTCATTCGCTAGAGGATCGTGTGGTGAAGCGGTTTTTTCAGCTGCGTTCGGGCGCCGAAGGGCAGGGCAGCCGCCATGCCCCGGCGCGGCAGGCCGAAACGCCCGCTTTCAGCATGATCACCCGCAAGGCGGTGGCACCCGATGCGGGCGAGCTGGCGGCAAATCCGCGGTCGCGTTCGGCCAAGCTGCGCGTCGGTCAACGGACCGGTGCGGCGCCCGGCCAGGCCGACGCCCGGGCGCTGGCCCTGCCCGATATGCCCCGCCGGAAAGGACGCTAGGGATGCGCGCGTTTCTTCTGACCCTGTCGGTGGCGGCGCTGATGGCGCTGGGCTTCTGGGCCTACCGCGAAAACTATCGCACCCAGGCGGAACTGGCCGACCTGCGCGCCCTTCAGGCTGAGGTCGGCGATCTGCGGGAAAGCCTGACCGTTCTGAATGCCGAATGGGCCTATCTGAACCGCCCCGACCGGCTGCGTGGCCTGGCGGACGCGAACTTTGACCGGCTGGGGCTGATGCCCCTGGCCCCCGAACAATTTGGCACGGTCGGGCAGGTCGCCTATCCGGGGTCGGCGGATGCACCGGTCGCAGCCATCACCAACCCGATCGAAACCTCTGGCACGCTTGGTGACAGCCCGTGATCCGTACTCCCCTTCGCCCGCTTGCCCGTATCCTGAACGCCCGCGCCAAGGGCGAAAACCCCGATGCGATCGAACGCGAAAACCTGCGCCTTCGGCACGAGATCATGCGCGACAAGGCGCGGCTGATGGCCGAGGGGCGGCTTTTGCTGGTCTGCGCGGCCTTTGTCGTGGCCTTCGGCGCGGTGGGCCTGCGGATGGGGATGCTGGCCGCCACCGAACCGGCAGAGCCGCGCGCCGCGGCGACCGGGGCGGTGATCACCACCCAGCGGGCCGACATCGTTGACCGCAACGGCAAGATGCTGGCCACCAATCTGGTGACCCATGCGCTTTACGCCCAGCCGCGCCTGATGGTCGACCCTAAGGGGGCCGCTGAAAAGCTGGCGCTGATCTTCCCGGACCTTGACCCCGAGCGGCTCTACAAGGATTTCACCGGCGCCAAGAAATTCCTGTGGATCAAGAAGAAACTGTCGCCCGAACAGCAGCAGCTAGTCCATGAGATCGGCGATCCCGGCCTTTTGTTCGGCCCGCGCGAGATGCGGCTTTACCCCAATGGCGCGCTGGCGGCCCATGTTCTGGGCGGCGCCGCCTTTGGCCGTGAAGGCGTCAGTTCGGCCGAGGTGATCGGCACGGCGGGGGTCGAAAAGACCTTTGACAGCTGGCTGCGCGACCCGGCGAATGGCGGGGCTGCCCTGCAGCTGTCACTGGACCTGACCGTTCAGTCGACGGTCGAAGAGGTGCTGGACGGCGGCATCAAGCTGATGAGCGCCAAGGCGGGCGTCGCGGTTCTGATGGATGTGCATACCGGCGAAGTGGTGGCCATGGCCTCGCTTCCCGATTTCGACCCGAACAACCGCCCGTCGCCGCCGACCAAGGGCCAGCCAGCCGACAGCCCCCTGTTCAACCGCGCAGTGCAGGGCGTCTATGAACTGGGGTCCACCTTCAAGGCCTTTGCCCTGGCACAGGCGCTGGAGCTGAATCTGGTATCGCCCAACACGATTGTCGCCACGAAAAGCCCGATGGTCTGGGGCAAGTACCGCATCCGCGATTTCCACAATTATGGCGCCGAACTGCCGGTGTCCGAAGTGATCGTCAAATCCTCGAACGTTGGAACCGCTCATATCGCCCAGATGATCGGCGCCGAACGGCAAAAGGCCTTCCTGGCCTCGCTTGGTCTGCTGGAGCCGACCCGGATCGAGCTGGCCGAAGCGCCGACCGGCAAGCCGCAGTCGCCGAAGAAATGGAGCGACATTTCCATGCTGACCATTTCCTATGGTCATGGTGTCTCCTCCAGCCCGCTGCATCTGGCGGCGGCCTATGCGACGCTGGTCAATGGCGGCACGCTGGTGACGCCGACCATCCTGAAGTCGGACAAGCCGCAGCAGGGACCGCGGGTCATCAGCGAAAAGACATCCGAACAGGTGCGGTCGATCCTGCGGCAGGTGGTGGTGCGGGGCACCGCCAGCCTGGCCGAGGTGCCGGGCTATGCGGTCGCGGGCAAGACCGGCACGGCGGACAAGGTCAAGCCGAACGGCGGCTATTATGAAGACAAGGTGATGGCGACCTTTGCCTCGTTCTTCCCCGCATATGATCCGAAATATGTGCTGATCGTCAGCCTGGACGAACCGTCGAACTATGCTGCGGGCGAAGTGCGGCGCACGGCGGGCTGGACATCGGCGCCGGTGGGGGCCGAGATGATCCGCCGCATAGCGCCGCTCTTGGGTCTGCGGCCCGAGGTTGAACCCGGCACGGAAGCTGCGCTAACACTCGCCAAGAACTGACCTGTCTGGCCAAAGGACTACTGGATATGGTGTCGCCCGGGAAATCCTTGGCAGAATTGGGGCTGCGTGCCCAAGGCGGGCGCGAGGCGCGGGTCACCGGTCTGACGGTTGACAGCCGTCAGGTAAAACCGGGCTTTCTGTTTGCCGCCCTGCCGGGGTCAAAGGTCCATGGCGGCGAATTCATCCAATATGCGCTGCGGATGGACGCGGGGGCGATCCTGACCGACCGAGAAGGGGCAGAGATCGCGGCGGCCGAGCTTGCAACCCGTGACACGCCGCTGATCCTGGCCGAAGACCCGCGTCAGGCGCTGGCCTATGCGGCGGCCCTGTGGTTCGGACGCCAGCCCGAGACGATGGTCGCGGTGACCGGCACGTCGGGCAAGACCTCGGTCGCGACCTTTACCCGGCAGATCTGGCAGGCACTGGGGCACAAGGCGGTCAATCTGGGAACGATGGGCATTCTGGGCGACTTCACCGGCAAGCTGGCCCACACGACCCCCGAACCGATCACCCTGCATGGCGCTCTGGCCGAGATGGCGGCGGCGGGCATCACACATGCGGCGATGGAGGCATCCAGCCACGGGCTGGACCAGCACCGGCTGGACGGTGTGCGGCTGAGGGCCGGGGCCTTTACCAACTTCAGCCAGGACCATTTAGACTATCACGCTGATTTCGAAGAGTATTTTTCCGCAAAGGCGGGTCTCTTCACCCGTGTTCTGCCCGAAGATGGCGTGGCGATCATCAATGTCGATGATGCGCGCGGGGCCGACATGCTGGCGCTGTCCCGGGGGCGCGGCCTGCGGGTGCTGACCATCGGTCGGGCCGAGGGTTGCGATATCCGCATCATGGCGCAGCGCTTCGATGCGACGGGGCAGGACCTTCGGTTCGTGTGGCATGGGCAGCCCCATATGGTCCGTCTGGCGCTGATCGGTGGTTTTCAGGCTGAAAATGTGTTGGCGGCGGCGGCGCTGGCGGCCGCGTCGGGTGGCCACACGCCCGAGCAGATTGCCGGGGCGCTGCCCGGTCTGACCACGGTCCGGGGCCGGATGGAGCTGGCCGCGACCCGCACGAATGGCGCGACCGTCTTTGTCGACTATTCGCACAAGCCGGGCGCGCTGGCCTCGGCGCTGCAATCGCTGCGCCCCCATGTGATGGGCCGCATCCTTTGCGTCTTTGGCGCGGGCGGTGACCGTGACCGGCTGAAAAGGCCGCTGATGGGGCAGGCGGCGGCCAAATATGCAGATGTGGTCATCGTCACCGACGACAATCCCCGCAGCGAGGACCCGGCCACGATCCGGGCCGAGGTGATGGCGGGCTGTTCCGAGGCGACCGAAGTGGGCGACCGGGCCGAGGCGATCCTGCGCGGCGTCGATGCGCTGGGGCCGGGCGACGCGCTTCTGATCGCGGGCAAGGGGCACGAGACGGGGCAGATCATCGGCAGCGACATCTATCCTTTTGACGATGCCGAGCAGGCCAGCGTGGCGGTCGCGGCACTGGATGGGCTGATCTGATGGCGGCACTTTGGACATCGGCGGACGCGGTGGCCGCCACGGGCGGGATGGCGACGCGGGATTTTCACGCCCTGGGCGTGTCGATCGACACCCGGACCCTGCAGCCGGCCGATCTTTTCGTGGCGCTGAAGGATGTGCGCGACGGCCATGACTTTGTCCGCGCCGCACTGGACAAGGGGGCGGCGGCGGCATTGGTGTCGCGCATCCCCGAGGGGTGCAGCAAGGATGACCCGCTGCTGATCGTCCCCGATGTTCTGGGCGGGCTCGAGGCGCTGGGCCGCGCCGCCCGCGCCCGGTCCTCGGCCCGCGTTGTGGCGGTGACGGGATCGGTCGGCAAGACCTCGACCAAGGAAATGCTGCGCGCGGTTCTGGCGGCGCAGGGTCCGGTTCATGCGGCCGAGGCGAGCTACAACAACCATTGGGGCGTGCCGCTGACGCTGGCGCGGCTGCCGGTGGATGCGGCCTTTGCCGTGATCGAGATCGGTATGAACCACCCCGGCGAGGTCGCGCCCCTGGCCCGGATGGCGCGGCCCGATGTGGCGATGATCACCACCGTCGGCACAGCGCATCTGGAGGCGTTCGGCGCGGTCGAAGGGATCGCGCGCGAAAAGGCCGCGATCTGTCAGGGGCTGGAACCGGGTGGCACGGCCATTCTTCCGGGTGATCTGGCGGTATCCCCGGTTCTCTTGGACGCGGCCCGCGCGGCGGCGGCGCGGATCGTGACCTTTGGCGCGACGCCGGGGCTGGATTACCAACTGGTGCAGACCAATATCGCACAGGACATCACCGTGGTTCAGGCCGCCCATGGTGACGAGCGGATCCTGTTCAAGGTCCGCACGGCAGGGCGGCATTTTGCCATGAATGCGCTGGGCGTCATCGCCGCGGCCACGGCGCTTGGCTGCGACCCGGCGATCACCGCCTGCGACCTTGGTCGCTGGCAGCCGCCCGCAGGGCGGGGGCAGCGCGAACGCATCTCTCTCGACCCGGTCGAGCCGGGCCATACGTTCGATCTTATCGACGATGCCTTCAACGCCAACCCAGACAGCCTGTCGGCGGCGCTGGATGTCATCGCCGCCTCTTGCCCGCAGGACGGGGTAGGGCGGCGTGCGGCGGGGCGGCGGATTGCCATTCTGGGTGACATGCTGGAATTGGGCACGGGCGAACGCGCGCTGCACGAGGCGGTGGCGGGCCATCCGGCCATTCCGGCGCTGACCGTCATCCATTGTGTCGGCCCGCGCATGCGCTGGCTTTGGGACAGGCTGGCACCCGGCCAGCGCGGCCAGTGGGTCGAAACCGCCGCCGAACTGGCCGCCGAGGCGCATCATCTGGTCGATGCTGGCGATGTTGTGCTGGTCAAAGGGTCCAAAGGATCAAAAGTCTCGCTGGTGGTTGACGCGCTGAGGAAACTGGGGCATCCGGTCGCGCCCGACGCGATCGGGGCGGAGTAAGCGTAGTCCGAAAAGCGTTTGGCGGTTTTCGGAAAGACTGCGCGACAAACAAAATGAAAGTGGATTGCATGGTTCAGAAAGCGTGCAATCCACTTTAGAACAGGCCGCAAGGGCCGCAAGGAAGGGACAGGCCAATGCTCTATTGGTTGACCG
>CAZKJZ010000026.1:0-23039 GCA_964553145.1 uncultured Frigidibacter sp.
ATTTCCTGACCCGAGGTCATCATCTGCGCGAAGAGTTTCTGGAATTCCTCGGTCACTGCGGCTTGCCTTCCAGTTTCTCGACACGTTCCTCGATATGATGAACATGCCCGGCCAGCATCACGGTCAGCCCGTCTACCTTCTGATCGACGTGCGACATATCCGACCGGATCGTGGCAATGTCATCGCGCATGCCGGTCATGTCCGTACGGATACTGGCCATCTCGCCGCGGATTTCCCGCAGCTGGGCCAGGATCAGATTGTCGACATTCTCGCTCATGCGGGTCCTCAGCGGTATGGCGCGTCAAGTTCGAGATTGCGGGCGATCTCTGCCTCCCACCGGGCGCCGTTATCGAGAAGCTTTTCCTTGGTATAGAACAGCTCTTCACGGGTCTCGGTGGCGAATTCGAAATTCGGACCTTCGACAATCGCATCCACCGGGCAAGCCTCCTGGCAGAAGCCGCAATAGATGCATTTGGTCATGTCGATGTCATAGCGGGTGGTGCGGCGGCTGCCATCCTCGCGCGGTTCGGCGTCGATGGTGATGGCCTGCGCCGGGCAGATCGCCTCGCAGAGTTTGCAGGCGATGCAGCGTTCCTCGCCGTTCGGATAGCGGCGCAGCGCATGTTCGCCACGGAACCGGGGCGACAGCGGCCCCTTTTCATGCGGGTAGTTCAGCGTGGCCTTGGGCGCGAAGAAATATTTCAGACCCAGCTTCATGCCGACCCAGAAGTCGGCCAGCAGGAAGTATTTGACGGCGCGGGTATAGTCGACATTGGCCATGGATCAGCCCCCCATCGCAAAGCGGGCCCAGAAGGCGCCCAGCACTTCGAATTTCGCCAGGAACGACACGACCACCACCCAGCCGATCGACAGGGGCAGGAACACTTTCCAGCCGATCCGCATCAGCTGGTCATAGCGGTAGCGCGGCACGATGGCCTTGACCATGGCGAAGAGGAAGAAGAAGAACGCCATCTTGGCCACCAGCCACAGCGCCCCGTCGGGCAGGCCGGGAATGGGCGACAGCCAGCCGCCGAAGAACAGCAGGCTGTTCAGCGCGCACATCAGGAAAATGGCGATATATTCGCCCGCCATGAACAGCAGGAACGGGGTCGAGGAATATTCGACCTGATAGCCCGCCACCAGTTCGGATTCCGCCTCGGGCAGGTCGAAGGGGGGGCGGTTGGTTTCGGCCAGGGTCGAGATGAAGAACATCGCCACCATCGGCAGATGCGGCAGCCAGTACCAGCCCAGAAGGCCATAGCCGGTGTCCTGCGCCCGGACGATATCGCCAAAGTTCAGCGAGCCGGTCGAAATGACCACACCGATGATGATCAGGCCCAGCGACACTTCGTAGGAAATCATCTGCGCGGCCGACCGCAGCGAGCCGAGGAACGGGTATTTCGAGTTCGAGGCCCAGCCGCCCATGATGACGCCGTACACCTCGAGCGAGGACATGGCGAAGACATAAAGGATGGCGACGTTGATATCGGCCAGAACCCATGTGTCGTTGAACGGGATCACCGCCCAGGCCAGCACGGCCAGCACAAAGGACAGCATCGGCGCCAGGAAGAACACGAACCGGTCGGCCCCGGCGGGTACGACGATTTCCTTGACCACATATTTCAGTGCATCGGCAACCGACTGCAACAGGCCAAAGGCGCCGACCACGTTCGGGCCGCGCCGCATCTGCACCGCCGCCCAGATCTTGCGGTCGCCATAGACCAGAAACAGCAGGCTGATCATCACGAAGCCGATCACCAACAGACCCTGAAGGGCGATCAGAACGGCCGTTCCAAGCGGTGTTTGCAGAAAAGCTTCCATAAGCCCTATCCCCAGTTCCGTGCCTCAGACCCTGCCGGTCATCTCGGTCGGAATCGCCCGCGACAGGCAATCGTCAACCGTGACTTCCGCGTCCAGGGTTTTCATCCCCGCAGGCAACGCCGATGTGACGCTGTAAACAGCATCCGCACGCGAAACGCCACCCTCTTTGTCGGTCAGCATGCGGACCAGCCGCAGGAATCCCGCTTTGTTTTTGTGCGCATAGCCGGCCATGACGCAGCGCGCGTAATCTTCCAGCGCGGGCCTGTCGGTACCGGCCGTCATCACCACCCGGACCCGCATCAGATCGCCGCCCATCTCGGTCACGTCGGACGCCAGAAAGCGGTCGGCCGACGGCGCGGTATCGGGCGGCGATGCCCCATGGTCGGCCCCGCCCGCGCAGGCCACCAGCCCGGCCAGCGAGCCGGTCAGAAGCGCCTGCGTGGTCCGTCGGGCCGGGTGATGCATGATTATTCCGCCGCCATCGGTGCCGCCGCCCGGGTCGCCGCCAGGGCCGACAGTTCCCCCATGACCGCACTGGCGCGGGCGATCGGGTTGGTCAGATAGAAATCCCGGACCGCCGGACGGAAATCCGCCTTGGCAGGGGCGCTGACCGGCAGCGCCGTCCAGCCATTGCCCGCGACCTGATCCACCCCGCCCAGATGCGGATGGGCCGCGACCAGCGCCTGACGCAGCGCCGCCAGCGAATCCCAGGGCAGCGTCGTGCCCAGTTCCGCCGACAGGGCCCGCAGGATCGCCCAGTTCTCTTTCGCCTCGCCCGGCGCGAACCCGGCGCGCATGGCCAGTTGCGGGCGGCCCTCGGTGTTGACGAACAGGCCGTTTTCCTCGGTCCAGGCGGCGCCCGGCAGGATCACGTCGGCGCGGTGCGCGCCCCGGTCGCCATGGCTGCCCTGATAGATGACAAAGGCGCCGGGGGCGATGTCGACCTCGTCCGCGCCAAGATTATAGACCACCTCGGCCCCGTCGATGGCACCCTTCAGCCCGCCTTCGGTCACGGCGCCCACATCCATGGCGCCAACGCGGGCTGCAGCGGTATGCAGGACAAGAAGCTTGCTGTCAGACGCTTCGGCGATCTTCATCGCATGGGCCAGAACCGCCTCGCCGTCCGCCTCGCTGATCGCGCCCTGGCCGACGATGACGATGCCGTTCTGCCCCCGAAACCGCGACAGGTCAGAGCCCGAGACCCCGACCAGCGTCGCGCGGTCGCTGCCCATATGGCTATGATCATAGGTCAGGTCGGCGTCCTGCCCGATCAGCCCGATATTCGCGCCCTTGGCCCAGGCCTTGCGGATACGGGCATTCAGCACCGGCGCCTCGGTCCTGGGGTTGGTGCCGATCAGCAAAATCTGTTTGGCGCTGTCGATATCCTCGATCCGCGCCGTGCCGACATAGGCCGACCGGTTGCCCGCCGGCAGCTTCGCGCCGTCGGTGCGGCATTCGACATGGCCGCCCAGACCCTCGACGATCTGCTTCAGGCTGAAGACCGCCTCGACCGGGGCAAGATCGCCGACCAGACCGGCAACCTTCTTGCCCTTCATCGCACGGGCGGCGGCAGACAGCGCCTCGGCCCAGCTGGCTTTCCGCAGCTTGCCGTTTTCACGGATGTAAGGAGTGTCCAACCGCTGGCGGCGCAGGCCGTCCCAGATGAAGCGGCTTTTGTCGGAAATCCATTCCTCGTTCACGCCGTCATGGTTGCGCGGGATGATGCGCATCACCTCGCGCCCCTTGGTGTCGATCCGGACGTTCGACCCAAGCGCATCCATCACATCGATCGACTCGGTCTTGGTCAGTTCCCAGGGCCGCGCGGTGAAGGCATAGGGCTTCGAGGTCAGCGCGCCGACCGGGCAAAGATCGATGATATTGCCCTGCAGGTTCGAATCCAGCGTCATATTCAGATAGCTGGTGATTTCCGCATCCTCGCCCCTGCCGGTCTGGCCCATCTGGGTGATGCCCGCCACTTCGGTCGTGAAGCGGACGCAGCGGGTGCAGGAAATGCAGCGCGTCATCGCGGTCGAGACCAAGGGGCCAAGGTTCAGATCCTCGGACGAGCGCTTGGGTTCGCGGTAGCGGCTGAAGTCCACGCCGTAAGCCATTGCCTGATCTTGCAAATCACACTCGCCGCCCTGATCGCAGATCGGGCAGTCCAGGGGATGGTTGATCAAGAGGAATTCCATCACCCCTTCGCGGGCCTTCTTGACCATCGGGCTGTTGGTCTTGACCACCGACGGCTCGCCGTTCGGGCCGGGGCGCAGGTCCTTGACCTGCATGGCGCAGGAGGCGGCGGGTTTCGGGGGGCCGCCCACCACCTCGACCAGACACATCCGGCAGTTCCCGGCGATGGTCAGCCGTTCGTGATAGCAGAACCGCGGCACTTCGACCCCCGCCTGCTCGCAGGCCTGGATAAGCGTCAGGTTCGGATCGACCTCGACTTCAACGCCGTCGATGATGATCTTGCGAAGATCGGCCATGTTCTGTCCTTCACGTCCCACGGGGGGCTGCCCCCCGCATCTGTCATTCATACAAGCGGGGTCAGACCCCGCACCTATCGTTCATATAGAAGCGAGCCCGCGATGGTCTCGTCCGCGATTTCCTTGCGTCCCAGCGCGCAGAACCCGTCGACATTGTCCGGGGTCGCGCCGTTCTGGGCCAGATACCCCTCGGCCCTGGCATAAAGCTTCTGCTTTTCGGTCTTGTCCTTCAGAAAGGCCTTCACCTCGTCATGGGCATAGCCCTGATCATAGGCCCAGTCCTTCAGCGCATCGGCCATAAGAAAGGCACGGAACAGGCGGGCGCCGATGGTGGGGCAGGTCTTGCGGATACGGTCGGCCACCCGCGCCGCGACCAGCCGGTCGGTCACATAGCTGTTTTCAGACAAGGGCACCTCGGCCGCCGCCGCCAGCGGGGCGCAAAGGCAGGCCGCAACCGACAAGGCGGCGGCAATGATCGGTTTCAGACGCATGGTCCATCCTTCGGGGGCGACAGGCCCACGACAGGACAGGTTGGGCGTCGGACCGGGATAGGCAATAACCGCACCGCTCATGGCCGCCCCCCGGGCTGGGGTCCGCCGACCGGCGGCCAGGCCTTGAAGGCCAGAACCAGAAGCGGCAGCAGGGACAAGGGAATAGTGATCAGGGGCACCAACATGAAGCCGCGCATCCCGCCCGCAATCATGGCCTTTAGCCCCAGATGCATCACCAAGGCCCCCAGAAGCGGCGCCGCCGCAACGGCCAGCATTGCCCCGCGAAATCCGGCCTTCTGGAAGATGATGACATAAAGGACCGAGGCGACGACCGGGCCGATGAACTGAAGCGCTGCCATCCCCCTACCTCGCCGCCATGGGGCCGCAGGCCCGTTCTTGCCAAAGCTTGGCCTCGGCCAGATGTTTCCAGCCAAAGGCATGGTCGCTGTCGCCATGGGCGCGCAGATGGTCCAGCCGTGCCAAAGCCTCGTCCAGGGTCGGGCGGTGGCCCGCAGGCACCCACCACATGACGAAATGCATCTGGCCCAGCACTTCGAACCATTCGCGGCGGCGGTCATAGAACTGCCGGTGGACGGTGTTCCAGACGAAATTCTCCAGCGTCTCGACCGTTTCCCAGACCGTCAGGTTCGACACGAACTGCGGATCGCCGCCGATCTTGGCCTCGGTATTGCCGGTGCCCGGCTCGCCCGATCCTTCCATCATCCAGACGAACCCCGGCATGCGCTTGCCCAGGCCGTTGATCCGGTCGAGTGCTGCCATGAAATCCGCCACGCGCGGATCATCCGTCGGGGCCAGAAGGCGCCCGATGTTCAGTTCCGCAAGGTGGTGGCCGCTTGGCTGCATGAAAGGCGATGTTCCGTCCGGGTTAGCGTTAACAGTTTCGTTCGTCATCCGGCGCGCCACCAGTCGGCGGCGCGGCCCTTATTCCGCCGCCATCGCGCTGCCGCGTCCGGCCTTCTTGGCCTTTATCCGGTCCTCGATCTCGTCGCGGAACTGGCGGACCAGGCCCTGGATCGGCCAGGCGGCGGCGTCGCCCAGGGCGCAGATCGTATGGCCCTCGACCTGTTTCGTCACGCTCAGGAGCATGTCGATTTCCTCGATCTCGGCCTCGCCCTTCACCAGACGTTCCATCACCCGCATCATCCAGCCGGTGCCTTCGCGGCAGGGGGTGCACTGGCCGCAGCTTTCGTGCTTGTAGAACTTGGACAGCCGCCAGATCGCCTTGATCACGTCGGTGGACTGATCCATCACGATCACCGCCGCCGTGCCCAGACCAGACCGAGCCTCGCGCAGCCAGTCGAAATCCATGATCGCCTCGTCGCACTGTGCTGCGTTCAGCATCGGCACGGACGACCCGCCGGGGATCACGGCCTTGAGGTTCTTCCAGCCGCCCCGGACCCCGCCGCAATGGCGGTCCAGAAGTTCCTTCAGCGTGATCGACATGCTTTCCTCGACCACGCAGGGGTTATTCACGTGGCCCGAGATGCCGAAAAGCTTGGTCCCGGTGTTGTTGGGGCGCCCGAACGAGGCAAACCAAGACGGCCCGCGCCGCAGGATCGTTGGCACCACGGCGATCGATTCCACATTGTTCACCGTCGTCGGGCAGCCATAAAGGCCAGACCCCGCCGGGAAGGGCGGCTTCATCCGCGGCATGCCCTTCTTGCCCTCAAGGCTTTCCAGCAGGGCAGTTTCCTCGCCGCAGATATAGGCACCGGCGCCGTGAGCCAGATAAAGGTCGAAGTCATAGCCCGACTTGCAGGCATTCTTGCCGATCAGGCCCGCATCATAAGCCTCGTCGATCGCGGCCTGCAGGGCCTCGCGTTCGCGGATATATTCGCCACGGATATAGATGTAGCAGGCATTGGCCCCCATGGCGAAGCTGGCGATCAGGCAACCTTCGACCAAAGTATGCGGGTCGTGGCGCATGATCTCCCGGTCCTTGCAGGTGCCCGGTTCGGATTCGTCGGCATTGACCACCAGATAGGACGGGCGGCCATCCGACTGTTTGGGCATGAACGACCATTTGAGGCCCGTGGGAAAACCCGCGCCGCCCCTGCCCCGCAGGCCCGAATCCTTGACCTGCTGGATGATCGCATCGCGGCCCATCGCCAGGATTTTGCCGGTCCCGTCCCAATGGCCGCGTTTCATCGCGCCCTTCAGGCTGCGGTCATGCATCCCGTAGAGGTTGGTAAAGATGCGGTCCTGATCGCTCAGCATTCCATCGTCCTCATCTGGCCGGGCCTAGCGCCCCGCCTGTTTTTGCCGCTGCCAAAGCTGAAACAGCACGACCAGCGACCAGAAAAGCGCGGCAATCGCCGCAAGATCGAACAAAAAGGCATAGCTCGGGTCCAGCCCCAGCTGCCCTCCAAACCAGCTGGCCCCCATCCACAGGATCATGGTGACGGCAATCACCAAGGCCACCATGCGCCCGGTGCGGGCCATCGCCAGATCGCGGTCGCGGGGTGCATCCGCCATCGTCACTGCCCCCCACCCTTGCGGGCCTGCGCCAGCGCGCGGGCCTGCTTGACCCATTCGTCGCGGGTGATGCGGCCCTTGAACCCTTCCATCTTGCTGTCGACAAAGGCGATGTCACGGGCCTTCCAGGCGGCGATCTGGTCGAAATGCCAGACACCGATGTCGTGCAGCAGACTTTCCAGTGCCGGGCCGATGCCCCGGATCGCCTTCAGGTCATCACCCTTGCCGTCGCGCGGCTGCGCCAAAAGCAGCGGGGCCGTGGCGCTGGCCACCGGATCGCGGCTTTTGCCCATCGCCGCATCCATCCCGGAGGCGCGCGGCCTGGGGGCAGAGGCCGGTTCGACTGCGGCGGCAACCGGGGCCTTGGCCCGGGCCGCACGCGCCGCCACGGCAGGCGCGTCGGCGGGCTTTGCCGCCGGGGCGCGCCGGGGTTTGGGTACTGTGTCAGCGGCAGGCGCCTCGTGCATTGGAGTTGCAATGGGCTGCGGGGCCGGTTGATGGGCCGCCTCTGCCACGGCAGGGGCGACCGGCGACTCTGCGCGCTGCGGCGGCAGAGGCATGGGCCGTACCGGCGCGGGCGGCGCCAGTTCGACCGGCGCCCGCGCGCCCGTGCAGAAGGCCCAGGACAGAAGCGCGCCAAGAACGGCAAACAGCATCAGCCCCATGAACAAGGCCAGGGTCAGGGCATAATGCGCGCCAATACGCAGCAAGAGCGCCAAAAGCACCCCCGCTGCGGCTGCCATCATCCAGCAATTGCGCTGGCAGGCATTATCGGCTGTCCCCTGCATCCGTCAGCGGCCTATCCCTTGGTGCCCTTCATCAGATCCTTCGACTGACCGACCCAATCCTCGCGGCTGGCACGGCCCTTGAAATTTTCGAGATTCTCGTCGACCCAGGCCAGTTCGGCGGCCGTCCAGGCGGCAACCTGATCAAAGTGGAAAAAGCCCAAGCGATGCAGCAAGGCCTCCAGCTTTGGCCCGACGCCCTTGATCAATTTCAGATCGTCAGCCCTGCCGCCCCGCGCCGCCTTCAGCATCTGGGGTTTCTTGGCCGCGGCGCTGTCGACCGGCACATCGGCCAGTTTCGCGGGTTCAGCCTTGGGTGCCGCCTTGGCCGCCGGGGCCTTCGTCGCAGGCGCCTTGGCGGCAGCCTTGCCCAGCCAAGGCGTCAGAAGCGGCACTTCGGTTCCGTCGATCCGCTTGATACTGTCACCGATATCAACCGCCCGCTGGACCGAGCCGTTGAACTGCATCCGGCCGCTTTCGAAGTCCTTCAGGCTGGTCAGCCCCGACAGAGGTTCGGCGGCATAGCGCCCGTTCTGCGGCCCCGGCACCGGCACCTTGCCCGCCGCCATCTCATCCAGCAGGCGCGACAGGCTGTCGGCGGTCAGATCCTCGTAATAATCCTTGCCGATCTGGGCCATGGGCGCGTTGGCGCAGGCGCCCAGGCATTCGACCTCTTCCCAGCTGAATTTGCCGTCTGCCGACAGCATATGGGCCTTGGGCGCGATCTTGTCCTTGCAGACGCGGATCAGCTCCTCGGCCCCGCAGATCATGCAGCTGGTCGTGCCGCAAATCTGGATATGGGCAACGGACCCAACGGGTTGCAACTGGAACATGAAGTAAAAGGTCGCCACTTCCAGCGCCCGGATATAGGCCATGCCCAGCATATCCGCGACATGTTCGATGGCGGGCCGGGTCAGCCAGCCCTCTTGCTCTTGCGCGCGCCACAGAAGCGGGATCACCGCACTGGCCTGACGACCGGCGGGATATTTGGTGATCTGTCCCTGCGCCCAGGCAAGGTTCGCGGGCGTAAAGGCGAAGGCGGCGGGTTGGTCGTGGTGAAGGCGGCGAAGCATGGCTTAGAAATATCCCCTGGCAATAGTCAGGATTGCAGCGGTGATGGCGCCAATGATGGCACCCATAATCAGACGATTCCCGGCCTTTGCCCCCAGAACCGCAGCAAGGCCAGAGCCAGCGCCAAGGATCAGGGTCCAGAGGTTGATCGTCACGTCCGGCATCAGCGATCGACCTCGCCGAACACGATATCCATCGTCCCGATGATCGCGGCCACGTCGGCCAGCTGGTGGCCCTTGGCCATCCAGTCGATCGACTGCAGGTGCGGAAAGCCCGGCGCGCGGATCTTGGCGCGGTAGGGTTTGTTCGACCCGTCGGCCACCAGATAGACGCCGAATTCGCCCTTGGGCGCCTCGACCGCCGCATAGACCTCGCCCGCAGGCACATGGAAGCCTTCGGTATAAAGCTTGAAGTGATGGATCAGCGCCTCCATCGACCGCTTCATCTCGCCGCGCTTCGGTGGCGACAGCTTGCCGCGCGCCATCACGTCGCCCTTGCCCTCGGGGGCGCGCAGCTTGGTGATCGCCTGACGGATGATCGACACGGATTCCCGCATTTCGGCCATCCGGCACAAATAGCGGTCATAGCAGTCGCCATTCTTGCCGACCGGAATCTTGAAGGTGAATTCGTCATAGCATTCATAGGGTTGCGCGCGGCGCAAATCCCACGCCATGCCCGAGCCGCGCACCATCACGCCGGAATAACCCCAGGTCAGCGCGTCTTCCTCACTCACGATGCCGATCAGGGCATTGCGCTGCTTGAAGATGCGGTTTTCGGTCAAAAGCCCGTCCAGATCGTCCATGACCCTGGGGAAGGTTTCGGTCCAGGCCTCGATATCGTTCAACAGGTCATCGGGCAGGTCCTGATGAACACCGCCGGGGCGGAAATAGGCCGCGTGCAGGCGCGCGCCGCAGGCCCGTTCATAGAAGACCATCAGCTTTTCGCGTTCCTCGAACCCCCACAAGGGCGGCGTCAGCGCCCCCACGTCCATCGCCTGCGTCGTGACGTTCAGAAGATGGTTCAGGATGCGGCCGATTTCGGAATAAAGTACGCGGATCAGGCTGCCCCGGCGCGGCACCTGCACGCCGGTCAGCCGTTCGATCGCCAGGCACCAGGCATGTTCCTGGTTCATCGGCGCCACATAATCCAGCCGGTCGAAATAGGGCAGGTTCTGCAGGTAGGTGCGGCTTTCCATCAGCTTTTCGGTGCCGCGATGCAAGAGGCCGATATGGGGATCGCACCGTTCGACAATCTCGCCGTCCAGCTCCAGCACCAGACGCAGAACGCCATGCGCGGCAGGATGTTGCGGGCCGAAGTTGATGTTGAAATTGCGGATGCGCTGTTCGCCCGTCTCGAAGTCGGTCGAGCCGTCGTCATACTGATGCGTGCGGTTGGTGCCGTCCATCATTTCGCCCCCTGCTTTTCATCGCCCGGCAGGATGTAGTGCGCACCCTCCCAGGGGCTCATGAAGTCGAACTGCCGGTAATCCTGCACCAGTTTCACCGGCTCATAGACCACACGCTTTTCGGCCTCGTCATACCGCACCTCGGTATAGCCCGTGGTCGGGAAATCCTTGCGCAAAGGATAGCCGCGGAACCCGTAGTCCGTTAGGATGCGGCGCATGTCGGGGTGGCCGGCAAAGATGATGCCGAACATGTCGAAGACTTCGCGTTCAAACCAGTTGGCGGTCGGATGAATGGTGGTCAGGGTTGGCGCCATCGCGCCTTCGGCCACCATGGCCTTCACCCGGATCCGCTGGTTTTTGTACATCGACAGGAAATGATAGATCAGATCGAACCGTTCGGCCCGTTCGGGGTGATCGACCGCCGTGATATCGACCAGGGTCGAGAATTTGCAGGCAGGATCGGTGCGCAACCAGGTGATGAACCCGACCAGCGCCTCCAGTTTCACCGTGACTGTCAGCTCGCCAAAGGCGATGGCGCTGTCAATCACGTCCGATGCACGGGCGGCGGCAATGACCGACGAGAGTTCTTCAAGCGACATGTTTCCCCCTCAGCGGACCAGAGTGCCGGTGCGGCGAATGCGGCGCTGCAATTGCAGGATGCCGTACATCAGCGCCTCGGCCGTCGGCGGGCAGCCGGGCACGTAAATATCGACCGGCACGATCCGGTCGCAGCCACGCACCACCGAATAGCTGTAGTGATAATAGCCGCCGCCATTGGCACAGGACCCCATCGAAATCACATAACGGGGTTCGGGCATCTGGTCATAGACCTTGCGCAGGGCAGGCGCCATCTTGTTGGTCAGCGTGCCCGCGACGATCATCACGTCCGACTGGCGCGGGCTGGCGCGCGGGGCAAAACCGTAACGCTCGACATCATAGCGCGGCATGGCCGTATGCATCATCTCGACCGCGCAGCAGGCCAGACCGAACGTCATCCAGTGCAAGGACCCGGTGCGCGCCCAGTTGATGATATCTTCGGTCGAGGTCAGCAGGAACCCTTTGTCCTGCAATTCGCGGTTCAGCGCCTGTGTCGCGACCTCGGGGTCGTGGCCGGCCGTATTGGCCCCGGTCATCACTGCCATTCCAGGCCGCCTTTCTTCCATTCATAGCAGAAACCGACCGTCAGAACGGCCAGGAACACCATCATCGACCAGAAGCCCAGCATCGATACATCCTTGAAGGCGACCGCCCAGGGAAACAGGAAGGCCACTTCCAGATCGAAGATGATGAACAGGATCGAGACAAGGTAGAAGCGCACGTCGAACTTCATCCGCGCATCGTCAAAGGCGTTGAAGCCGCATTCATAGGCCGAAACCTTTTCAGGGTCGGGACTGCGGACCGCCAGCACGGCTGCCGCCAGGATCAGGACCAGTCCCAGACCCACGGCCAGCGCCAGAAACACAAGAATAGGAAGATAGTCGCGCGGGAGGAATTCCACTGTTGGCTCCTTCTTGTCGCGCCCGGCCGAAAGCCCTGCGCGTGATCGTGGCTTAAGCCGGTTTAGCGCGCGCCCCCGCCGGGGTCAACCGAAGGCGGCTGGGATTTCGCGCGGGATTTCAACCCGGGCATAGCTATTTCTCCACGGATGTCGGGCTTTGGTCTGCCAACCGGTCACTCGCGCGCCGCCCGCCGCCGGGATAAGGCAGAACCAATCCGCATCATAGGCCCGCAGGTCCTTATTTTCTGTCTGAAATATCCCGGGAGGCGCGCAGAGCGCGCCGGGGCAGAGCCCCCTCAGCGCCGGCCATACAGCGCTTCGGCCCGCGCCTCGAACGCGCGCACGACCTTGCGCATCGCTTCGTCGAACACCAGGCCGATGACCGCCTGCAGGATGGCATTGCGAAACTCGAAATCGACATGGAAATCCACCTCGGAGCCGCCTTCGGGCCGGTCGGTGAATTGCCAGTGCGAGTGAAGATGGCGAAAGGGGCCGTCCAGATAGTCCGTCTCGATCCGGTGCTGGCCGGGGTAAAGGATCACCCGGCTGCCGAACCGTTCGCGAAAGACCTTGAAAGAGATGACCAGATCGGCCTCGATCCGTTCCGACCCGTCGGGCTGCAGGTCGCGCGACCGGATGCGCGCCGCCGATGTCCAGGGCAGGAATTCAGGATAGCGCGCCACATCGGCCACCAGCGCATACATCTGGTCGGCCGACCAGGGCAGCACCCGCTTTTCGGCATGTGACGGCATGGCCCCCGCTTCCATTCCCCGTGACCCGCCCGCCCCTTTCGGCTAACACAGGGCGGAAATCAAGGGGACGACATGCCACAGCGCGCCTATGTCATCGACGAAATGATCTCGGCCAAGTCCATCGCCGCACGGGTCGAGGCTTTGGCCAAAGAGATCACCCGCGCCTTTCAGGGCACCGACAAGCTGGTGGTGGTCGGGCTGTTGCGCGGCTCGTTCGTCTTCATCGCCGATCTGGTGCGCGAGATTGACCTGCCAGTCGAAGTCGATTTTCTGGAAGCCTCCTCCTATGGCGACGCTACGGAAAGCTCGCGCGAGGTTCGAATCCTGAAAGACCTGCGGGGCGAGATTGCCGGCCGCGACGTGCTGGTGGTCGAGGATATCGTCGACACCGGCTTTACCCTGTCGCATGTGGTCCGCCTGCTGGAAAGCCGCGCCCCCCGGCGGCTGGAGGTCTGCGCGCTTCTCGACAAGCCGTCGCGGCGCGAGGTGGCGATCCGCGCCACCTGGACCGGGTTCGAAATCCCCGACGAATTTGTGGTGGGCTACGGCATCGACTTTGCCCAGCGCAACCGCAACCTGCCCTTCATCGGCAAGGTGCGCTTTACCGGCGATCCTGGCCCATGAACCTGCGCTGGCTGTTGCGCATGGCGAAATGGGCGCGCCATCCGCCGTCCGAACGGCAGGTGGTTCTTTATGCCATCGTCATCGCTGTGTGCCTGGCCATTGCCGGCGCCGAATGGCTGGGGCTCTGGCCCGACTGGATGGTCGCGCCAACCGGGCGTCGGCCAAAGTTCTGACGGCAGGACTTAGCCCCCCGCCAGCCGCGCGCCGTCCTGCAGCAGGGCCGCCGCCAGCAGGGTTCGCATCCGCGCGATGCGCTGCACATCGGCAAGGTCGGCGTGGCTTGCCACCCAGATCGGCACCGACAGGGGCGGCATCAGGCCGCTGACCGGGACCAGCCGCGCATCCTCGTGGCCAAGATAGGCGGGCAGGATCGCCAGCCCCCGGCCCAGTGCCGCCAGTTCGCGCAGGGTCAGGAAACTGTCTGCCCCGTCGCCCAGCCGGTCGGGCGGCAGGCTTTCGGCCTGCCAGCGGCCTGGCAGGCTGCGGTCCAGCCGCCCGGCCAGGGCGAGCCAGGGCAGCGCCCTGGGCTCGGGCACCCCAAGCCCGGCAAAGACGGCAAAGGACAGGCGCCCTGCCCCCTGCCCCACCAGATCGTCGGGCAGCCGCTCGGCCAGGCGGACGGCCAGATCGGCCTGCGTCCGCGCCAGATCGGCGGGCAGGTTCGAGCTGGTCAGCTCGACCGTCAGGTCCGGCGCCTCGTCCGCGATCCGTGCCAGGATCGGCGGCAAGAGCGTTGCACAGAAACTGTCGGTCGCCGACAGGCGCACCTTGCCGGTCAGCGGTGCCCGAGCCCCTTCCAGAAGCCGCGCGACCGACTGGACGGCGCGGTCGACCTCGCGCGCGGCCTCCAGCACCCGCGCCTTGTCAGGCGTCAGGCTGTAGCCGCGCGCGGTCTTGTCAAAGACGATGCCGCCCAGCCGGTCCTCGAAGGCCGCGATCCGGCGCAGCACGGTTGCATGGTTGACCCGAAGCCGCCGCGCGGCCCCGCTGACCGTGCCTTCCTCGGCCACCGCCAGCACGAAACGCAGATCATCCCAGTCCTCACGCGGCATTCCGCCCCCCTTCACGATTTTGTCAGAAGTCGCCGGGGCCCGCCCGCCACCACCAATTCGCCTTGTTTTCCGCAAGGTAAGCGCAACCTGTGCAAAATATCACAGACCACCTGCGAAAATTCAAGGTTCACAGCGAAATTGTCACAGATAGACTTTCCCCAGTCACAACCGGAGGTGTGGATGATGCGTTCCCTGACCCTTGCGGCAACCCTGCTGGCGCTTGCCGTGCCAGCCCTTGCCGAAAACGCCCCCTTTGCCCAGCAGATCAAGGCGCGGCAGGGGCTGATGCAGATCAACGCGCTGAACATCGGCGTGCTGGCCGGGATGGCCAAGGGCGAGGTGCCCTATGATGCCGCCCAAGCCCAGGCCGCCGCGGATGCGATCGTCGGCGTCTATAATCTGGACCTGCCGATGCTTTGGCCCGCCGGGTCGGACAATACCGCCAACCCGGCCACGCACGCCCTGCCCGCCATTTGGGCCGAAGGGTCGGACATCATGGCAAAGGTAGATGCCTGGGGAACAGCCGCCAAGGCGATGCAGGGTGCCGCCGGCAAGGATCTGGCCAGCCTGCAGGGCGCGATGGAGGGGTTGGGCGGCGCCTGCGGCGGCTGCCACAAGGCGTTCCGCGCCCCGATGGAATGAACCTTTCGTCCGGGCGGCGCCCCCCGTGCCGTCCGGACGAATTTTGCCCTGACCGGGACAGGACATGCGCCGTCTTCTGACACTCCTTGCCCTGCTGGGCCTGATCGGGCTGGCGTTTTTCTGGTTCTTGACCCGCCCCGCCCGGCTGCCCGACGATGCGATGGCCGGGCTGACCGGCGATGCCGGGCGCGGCGAGGTGATCTTTTGGGCCGGGGGCTGCGCCTCGTGTCACGCCGCCGACAAGGCCGAGGGTGCGGCCCGGCTGGTCCTGTCGGGGGGGCGCGCCTTCCCCTCGCCCTTTGGCACGTTCATCGCCCCGAACATCTCGCCCGACCCCACGGCGGGCATCGGCGGCTGGAGTGCCCTTGATCTGGCCAATGCTATGCTGCGCGGCACCTCGCCGGACGGACAGCATTATTTCCCGGTCTTTCCCTATGCCAGCTTCCAGCATGCCAGCCTGCAGGATGTGGCCGACCTTCATGCCTTCCTGATGACCCTGCCGCCCTCGTCCGAGCCAAGCCAGCCGCATCAGGTCCCCTTCCCCTTCAACATCCGCCGGACGCTGGGGGGCTGGAAGCTCTTGTTCCTGCGGGACGGCTGGGTGGTCGATGGCGACCTGACGGACGAGCAGCAGCGCGGCCGCTATCTGGCCGAGGGGCTGGGCCATTGCGGCGAATGCCATACGCCGCGCAATGCGCTGGGGGCGATGGACCGGTCGCGCTGGTTCGCGGGCGGGCCGTTTCCGGTGGGCAAGGGCAAGATACCGAACATCACCCCGGCGAAACTGGACTGGAGCGCCGAAGACATTGCCGAATATCTGAAGTCGGGCTTTACGCCAGAGTTCGACAGCGCCGGGGGCGAAATGGCGCTGGTCGTCGAAAACATGGCCCATCTCAGCGATCAGGACCGCGCGGCCATTGCCGCCTATGTCAAATCCGTGCCAGCATCCGAATAGGCGGGAGGAGAGGCAGCCATGATCCTGATCGGCCAGTATGATTCCCCCTTTGTCCGCCGCGTCGGCATTGCCCTGACGCTTTACGGCCTGCCGTTCGAGCATCGGCCCTGGTCGGTCTTTGGCGATGCCGACCTGATCCGGCCCCATAACCCCCTGACCCGCGTACCGGTTCTGGTGCTGGACACCGGCGAAAGCCTGATCGAAAGCCATATGATCCTGGACCATCTGGACAGTCTGATGCCGGTCGCGCGGCGCCTGTTTCCTGTCGATGGTCCGCGCCGCCGTCAGGCGCTGCGCATTGCCGCCCTGGCGCAAGGCGCAGGGGACAAGGCGGTCAGCCTGTTCTATGAACTGCGCCTGCACAGCCAGGTCTCGGACGTGCTGGTCGCCCGCTCGACGCGCCAGATCGCCGAGACGTTGGCGGTGCTTGACGCCGATCTGGCCGCCCAGCACGGCCCCTACTGGAGCGGGTCGGATCCCGGCCATGCCGATATCGTCACCGCCTGTGTCCTCCGCTTCCTGTCCGAGGCGCACGCGGGCCGGATTGACCTTGCGCCCTATCCGCATCTGGCCGCCCTGTCCGACCGGCTAGAGGCGACGGCGCCCTTCCGCGCCATCTTTCAGCCGTTCAATGCCCCGGCCTGATGCCGCGCTTCAGGCGGCTTCGGTCTGATTGACCGGGTCGCAGATCAGTTCGACCCCTTCGGCATAGACGACCTCGGGCCGGTCAAAGCGCAGTTCGAACAATCGCAGGCTGCGCACCCGGGTCAGGGTGATGAATTCGCCGTCGACCAGCCGAAGGGCCGGCATCGCCGCCTGATCCTGGCCCAGGATCGCGCCCGCCCGCCAGTCGCGGATCAGGATCTGGGTCGCTGCCGGCAAGGTCAGATCCTGTTCGGGCCGGTCATGGCCCAGCGCGGTGGCCGCGATGCGCACCGCGGGGCCGGAATAGCGGTGAACCCGCACCTCGCGCAGAACCCGCATCCCCGACCGTGTCACCACCCGGTCACCCGGCTGCAGAAAGTCGACCGGCAGGAACCCCTCCAGCGTCGCGACCACGGTGCCTGTCGCAATGCCGCGCGGCGCCTCGGTCCCGGCGACAAAGGCCATGCCCGGCTGCACATCGGTGATACTGGTCATCTGCATGATACTGCCCTTTTCCGTCTGCCTGCCATAGGGCGGCGGAATTTTGTCAAAATTACGTCCCGGCCATCCGTTCCGGGCAGGATTTCACCTGATGTTTTTGTGCTCGCATCCCTCAGTCCTTCTTGCTAGAAGGGCGCGGATTTCGGGGGGCGTCCTTGGGCGGCCCCCGTTGATACTTGCGGGTGTGGCGGAATTGGCAGACGCACCGGATTTAGGTTCCGGCGCCTTACGGCGTGGGGGTTCAAGTCCCTCCACCCGCACCAGGATGGGATGTAAAGGACGAGACATGCAGGTCACCGAGACCCTGAAGGACGGACTGAAGCGCGGCTATACGATCACGGTCACCGCCGCCGAGCTGGACGCGAAAGTCACTGAAAAGCTGATCGAGGCGCAGCCCGAGGTCGAGATCAAGGGCTTTCGCAAGGGCAAGGTGCCGATGGCCATGCTGCGCAAGCAGTTCGGCCCCCGGGTTCTGGGCGATGCGATGCAGGATGCGATCGACGCGGCGATGAAGTCGCACTTCGACGCTTCGGGCGACCGTCCGGCCATGCAGCCGAAGATCGAGATGAAGAACGGCGAAACCTGGAAAGAAGGCCAGGATGTCACCGTCGAGATGACCTACGAGGCGCTGCCCGCCATTCCCGAGGTTGATGTCAGCAAGGTCAAGCTGGACCGTCTGGTGGTGAAAGCCGCCGACAAGGACGTGGACGAGGCGCTGGAAAACCTGTCGAAATCGGCCCAGTCGTTCGAGGACAAGAAAAAAGGATCGAAGGCCAAGGACGGCGATCAGGTCGTGATCGACTTCAAAGGCTCGGTCGACGGCGACTATTTCGAAGGCGGCACGGGCGAGGATTATCCGCTGGTGCTGGGGTCGAAAAGCTTTATCCCCGGGTTCGAGGATCAGCTGGTCGGCGCCAAGGCCGGTGACGAGGTCAAGGTCAACGTGACCTTCCCCGAGGCCTATCAGGCCCAGCATCTGGCCGGCAAGGCTGCCGTGTTTGAATGCACGGTCAAGGAAGTCCGTGGCCCGAAAGCCGCCGAGATCGACGACGAGCTGGCCAAGAAATTCGGCGCCGAAAGCCTGGAGGCCCTGAAGGGCCAGGTGGCCGAGCGTCTGGAAGCCGAATACAAGGGCGCCGCCCGCGCGGTGATGAAGCGCGCCCTTCTGGATCAGCTGGACGGTCTGGTCAGCTTCGATCTGCCCCCGACCCTGGTCGAGGCCGAAGCCAGCCAGATCGCCCACCAGCTGTGGCACGACGAAAACCCCGATCACCATGGTCATGACCATGGCTCGATCGAGCCGACGGACGAGCACAAGAAACTGGCCGAACGCCGCGTGCGCCTTGGCCTTCTGTTGGCCGAAATGGGCCGCGTCGCCAAGATCGAGGTGACGGATGCCGAAATGACCCAGGCCGTCCTGAACCAGGCCCGCCAATATCCGGGCCAGGAACGCGCCTTCTTTGAATTCGTGCAAAAGAACGCCCAGATGCAGCAGCAACTGCGCGCGCCGATCTTCGAAGACAAGGTCGTCGACCATATCTTTGCCGCCGCCAAGGTGACGGACAAGGACGTGTCGAAAGACAAGCTGCAAAAGGCGGTCGAGGCGCTGGACGAACTCTGATCGGCACTGCCGGTCGCAGAAACAGGGCCGCCCTTCGGGGCGGCCTTTGCTTTTGGGGCTTTGTGATGCGCCCCGGCCCATGAACGGGTGAAAGGCAAGGCGCCGGACCCGTGTCCGGGGCGTGATAAGAGTCAGGCGACCGGTGTCCAGATCACATCGTCGATCCGGGGGGCGCCGGTAGCCAGCATCACCAGCCGGTCAAAGCCCAGCGCGATGCCGCTGGCGGGGGGCATCAGCGCCAGGGCCGCCAGAAAATCCTCGTCCAACGGATAGCGTTCGCCGTAGATCCGTTCCTTTTCGTCCATCTCCATCGCGAACCGGCGACGCTGTTCCTCGGGGTTGGTCAGTTCGCCAAAGCCATTGGCCAGTTCCACCCCACAGGCGTAAAGTTCGAACCGTTCGGCCACCCGCGGATCGTCCGGCGCAGGGCGGGCCAGCGCTGCCTCGGCGGCCGGATAGCGGTCCAGGATCGTGGCACGGCCATGGCCCAGATGTGGTTCGACCCGCGCGACAAGGACCCGCGACAGGATGTCGGACCATGTGTCGTCCTCGCGCACCGTGATCCCCGCCGTGGCTGCGGCGCGGGCCAGCGCATCGCGGTCGGTGCTGCCATCGCCCCGGATCGTCGCCAGAAGGTCGATCCCGGCGTGGCGGGCAAAGGCGTCAGCCACCGACAGCCGTTCGGGTTCGGCATCGGGGTTGCAGGTCAGGTCGCGACAGCGCAACATCGTCGCCCCCGCCGCCCGCGCGGCCAGCACCAGAAGGTCGGCGCAATCCTGCATCAGCACGGAATAATCCTCGCCCACCCGATACCATTCCAGCATGGTGAATTCCGGGCTGTGCAGCCGCCCGCGTTCACGGTTGCGCCAGACATGGGCAAAGGCGGCAATCCGTCGTTCGCCCGCTGCCAGCAGCTTTTTCATCGCAAACTCGGGCGAGGTATGCAGATACATGGCCCGCCCCCCCCCCTCCTCGGCCACCGCCTCGGTGCGGAAGGCATGCAGGTGCGCCTCGTTCCCCGGGCTGAGTTGCAGCGCCACCGGGTCCACCTCGGTAAAGTCGCGGTCGGCCAGCCAGGCGCGGATACCCTGCTGGATACGGTTACGCGCGATCAACAGTCCGCGCCGGTCCTGATGCACATGGGGCTGCCACCATTCATGGGACTTGTCGGGACCGGAAACCATGGGCACACGCTTTCATCTGGCGAATTCGGGAAAGATCGGCTAAGGCCAGCGCAATCTGTCATAAACGACGCTTTGGGGCATAGTCCCCGACCGAACCGACTGCAAGGAACACCATGGTCAAAGTCATCGCCTCGTCGCTGCGCAAGGGCAATGTCGTCGAAATGGACGGCAAGCTTTATGTTGTGCTCCTCGCCGAAACCTACCGCCCCGGCAAGGGCACGCCCACGACCTCGATCGACATGCGCCGGATTTCCGACGGGGTGAAGGTCAGCGAACGCTGGAAGACCACCGATCAGGTCGAAAAGGCCACGGTGGACGAGCGGGAGTATGACTTCTTGTACGAGGATGGCGAAGGCTTCCACTTCATGCAGCCCGAAAGCTATGAACAGCTTGTGGTGTCCGAAGAGGTGATGGGCGGCAACAAGCCCTATCTGCAGGAAGGGATGCGCTGCTATCTGCGCACCTATGACGGCGCGCCGATTGCCATCGAAGTTCCCGCCAAGATCGTGGTCGAGATCGTCGAGACCGAGCCGGTGGTCAAGGGCCAGACCGCCTCGTCCAGCTACAAGCCTGCCAAAACCTCGAACGGGCTGCGGGTCATGGTGCCGGGCCATATCGATGTCGGCACCCGCATTGTCATCAACACCGATGACGACAGCTATGTGGAACGCTCGAAAGAGTGATCCGGCCACAGTGCCAGCAAGCAGTGCCGCCCCACCGGGCGGCATTGTCGTTTGGTGGGGCCTACAGACCCAGCGCGCGGAAGACCTTGGGCAGTTCTTCGGGCAGGTCCTCGGCAATCAGGCCGGGGCCGAAGTGAAGCGCGCATTCCACATGCAGCCAGGCCGCCGTGCAGGCCGCGTCAAAGGGGGCAAAACCCCGCGCCAGCAGCCCGGTGATGAAGCCCGCCAGCACATCCCCTGACCCCGCGGTCGCCAGCCAGGGCGCGGCACGGTCGTAGTGGGCCGAATTGATCGCCGCCCGCCCGGACGGGTCGGCAATGACCGTGTCGGGCCCCTTGAACAGCACCACGCACCCCGCCCGCCGGGCCGCATCGCGGGTCGCATCCAGCTTAGACCAGGCGGGGCCGGTGGCGGCGGGGGCGGCCAGCCGTTCGGCGATGTCGGGGAACAGCCGCGCGAATTCCCCGGCATGGGGCGTCAGGATGCAGTTTGGGTGAAGGGCGCCGAAAAGGGTGGGATCGCGCGCAAGCAGGGTCAGCGCATCGGCATCAAGGACGGTTGCGCGCTGCGCAGGACCCCGCCCCGGGCTTGACCCGGGGCCTCCGCCAATGCCGCTATCTGCTGGGTGAGAGGGGCCCCGGGTCAAGCCCGGGGCGGGGTTGACACCCAACGCCACCGTCAAAAGCCCCGCCGCGTTCTGATCCAGCCCCAACCCTGGCCCAAGGCACAGCGCAGTGATCCGCGCATCCCCCAGCGCCTCGGTCAGGGCCTGCCCATCGGGCAATTCGCGCAGCATGATCGCCGTCAGTTGCGCCGCATGTTCAGGGATCGCCGGGGGCGCCGCACCAATGGTGACCAGCCCCGCCCCGATCCGAAGCGCCCCCCGCGCCGCAAGGCGGGCCGCGCCCGTATGGCCGGGCGGGCCAGAGAGGATCAGCGCGTGGCCGTGGGAGTATTTGTGAGCGGTGGACTTCGTTCTATTCGGCTTTCCAAGTGACCAGATGACAGGGTCTTCTCTGTCCGCCGGTTTGATAAGTACGGTCGCGGAAGTTATGTGGCGCGGGCGACCAAGCCCGATGTCCTTCACAACGAGGCGCCCGCAGTATTTCGCGGCATCATCAAGAAAATGGCCGGTCCGCGCCGCGTGGAAAGTGACTGTTAGGTCGCAGCGCAGGCAGTTATAGGGGGAACGCGGCACGATTTTCCACTCTGGCGCGCCTTGTCCGGAAAACACATCCGAAAACCCTGACCCGGCATCGACAAAACGTTCGACACCAGCGTCACTGTCGAGGCCGGAGGGAACGTCAATCGCGACAACTTTGCCCGGCAACTCATAGATATGTTCGCAAAAGCCTACGCCAACTGAGTGAAACGTTTCTCCCACTTCGGCAGCCACCGCGCGGCTCAGCCCCGAACCAAATATAGCATCTACCCAAAGGTCGGGTCTGTCTCCATCACCGAACCCGCGGAACTTATCCTGCGCGGCAGCGTCCATCGCCACCACCTCCCCCATCCCGCACCACCGCTCATAATTCGCCCTTGCATCCGGCGGCAGCCTTTCGGGGTCGCCGTACAGGAACACCTCCACCTCCCAGCCCCACTCTCGCAGCAACCGCGCCACGACGAACCCGTCGCCGCCGTTGTTGCCGGGGCCACAAAGGACGACAGCCCGGTGCGGGGCGGCCTGCAGATCGGGCCATTCCTCGAAAATCGCCTCGACCACGCCCCGGCCCGCGCGTTCCATCAGCTCCAGCCCGGTCACCTGACCGCTGGCGATGGCGGCCTCTTCGATGGCCCGCATCTGGGCGGCGGTCAGAAGTTCGGTCATGGTGGGCCTCATGGTTGGCGGGGCCAGCCTAGCCGTCGCTTCTGCCTCTGGCCAGTCGGGCAAGGGGCAATTGCTGCAGCGATTCAAATCTGCATAAAATTTGTGCTAGACGCTCAATTTTCGCACACGCGCCACAAATTCCCCGGCCGTCACCTTTTGCCGCAGGGTCCCCCGATTGTCCCCGCCGAAAGGACATGCTGGATGACGACCGGAGTGTCAGGGAGTCGGCCATGAAGAAGATCGAGGCGATCATCAAGCCCTTCAAGCTTGACGAGGTAAAGGAAGCCCTTCAGGAGGTCGGCGTTCAGGGCCTGAGCGTGATCGAGGTCAAGGGATTTGGTCGCCAGAAGGGCCATACCGAGCTTTATCGCGGCGCCGAATATGTGGTCGATTTCCTGCCCAAGGTGAAGATCGAGGTGGTTCTGACCGACGATATGGTCGAGCCCGCGATCGAGGCGATCATCGGCGCCGCCCGCACCGACAAGATCGGCGACGGCAA
>CAZKJZ010000027.1:0-22683 GCA_964553145.1 uncultured Frigidibacter sp.
GCCCCCCGTTTCCCCGCACCCTGCCAAAGCTCTGCCCGAAGGGCAATCACAATGCAGCACCCCTGACGGGGCGCCATTCCCATATCTCGCGGCCCGCGCCATGCGCGGCTCCGCTCGGGGATGCCTTCGGCGAGGATATTTGGACCACAATGAAGGGATCGCTTTCATTGTGGTTCAAATATCCCCGGGCCGGGTGGGGGCAGCGCCCCCACAGGATGCAGAACCGCTAGCCGCCGCCGATCAGGACACCGGCGCCGAAGACCAGCGCGCCCCCGAGGACCACCTGAAAGGCGGCGCGCAGGAACGGAGTTTCCATATAGCGGTTCTGAATCCAGGCGATGGCCCAGAGTTCGACGAACACCACGGCAAAGGCGACCATGGTGGCCGTCCGAAAATCGGGAATGAGGTAGGGCAGCGCATGGCCAAGCCCGCCAAGCGCCGTCATCACCCCCGATGCCAGCCCCCGTTTCCAGGGCGCGCCCCGGCCCGAGAGGACCCCGTCGTCATGAACCGCCTCGGTAAATCCCATCGAAATCCCGGCGCCGACCGAGGCAGCCAGACCGACCAGCAAGGTTGTATGGGGGTCACGGGTCGCGAAAGCCGTGGCAAAGATCGGGGCAAGGGTCGAGACCGACCCGTCCATCAGGCCGGCGAGGCCCGGTTGCACCCAGGTCAGCACGAACTGGCGGTGGGCGGCGCGGTCTTCCTCGGCCCGCGCCTCGCCGGGCAGGTGGCGGGCGGTCAGGTCGCCGGCCTTTGCCTCGTGCCCGGCCTCGGCGGCGGCCAGATCGCCCAGAAGCTTGCGGCTTTCCGCATCGGTCGCGCGTGCTGCTGCCCGCCGGTAGAAGTCGGCGGCGGCGCGTTCCATCGCCTCGGCCTCCGACCGCATCCGGTCAAGGCCCAGCGTTTCGGTCAGCCAGACCGGGCGGCGCGCATAAAAGCCCGCGACATGTTCGCGCCGGATCAGCGGGATCACATCGCCGAACCGGGCACGATGGCGGTCGATCAGCAAGCGGCGGTGGGTATCCTCTTCCCCGGCCATCGCCTCGAACAGGGCGGCCGAGGCCGGATAGTCCCGCCTGAGCCGGTCGGAAAATATTCGGTAGATGTGGGCGTCATCTTCCTCGGACGAGATGGCAAGGGCCAGCACTTCCTGTTCGCTGAGGTCATCGAACCGCTTACGACCGGCAAGTCCGGGGATCATGGCGCCCTCCAGTTTGGAATGATTCCAAACTAAGGCGACCTCTGGCCCTTGGCAAGCCGGGCCGCGCCGTCAGCGGGCATTCTGCCGTTCGATATAGGCCTTCAGCTCCTCGGCCTCGGCCCTTGCATCGCGCAGCCCCTCCATCGCGGCGCGCAATTCGGCCTCGGACTGCGACAGCTGGGTGGTCAGGTCGCGTTCGCGCTGTTCGAAATAGGCGGTGGCCTGATCACGCTGTTCTTCGGCGTCGTGCAGGTCGCGGGCCATCTGGTCGAGGTCGCCCAGTTCGGCCTGCGTCACCCGCGTCAGCCGATGCACCAGCCACGAGGCGAACCAGCCCAGCCCGAAGGCGATGAAAAGCACGATGGTCATCGCGATGATGAATTCGGTCCGGTTCATGGCCTGCCTTGTCCTTGGTCGATATTCTGGCTCACAGGGTCACCGTGCGGGCCGTCTGGCGGGGCGGGGTTCATCCCTGCCCGGGGTGGTTACGGTCACGGCGGCGGCTGCTGCATCGCCGCCGCCATCAAGCGGCGCGTCTGTTCCGTCGAGGGGCGGGCCATCCTCGCCTGCGCCAAGCGCGTCAAGCGCCTGTGCCGCGGCCTGCGCGGCCGGGCTGGCGGCATCGGGCGCGGCACCGGCGTCGGGACCGGCCGTCGGCGCATCCTCCAGCAGGCGAAACTCGATCCGGCGGTTCTTTTCGCGGTTTTCCTCGGTGTCATTGGCCATCACCGGGACGGTTTCGCCATACCCCCGGGCCGACAGGCCGCCGGTCAGGACACGGCGCGACTGCAGCGCCATGATCACGGCGCGGGCGCGCTGGTCGGACAGGGCCAGGTTCATCTCCTCGCGCCCCTGGCTGTCGGTATGGCCGCCGACCTCCATCTGATGGCCGTCGCATTTCTTCATGACCCCGGCCAGCTTGTCGAGCGTCGGATTGGCCGAAGGGTCGATGATGGCCGAGCCGGGTTCGAAGGTGATCTTGCTGGCCGACAGGATCGCATTCAGCTGCGTAACGCATTCCGGCCCGGACGGCAGGCCCAGCGAGGCATCCAGCGCCTTGTCATAGCGGATCAACAAGGCATATTTGCCGCCGCTGCCCAGTTTGGACGCCAATATGCGCGAGATCTCGTCAGATGTCTGGCGGGCACCGCTGACGCCCTCGACCGACAGGTCGGCGGCGTGAATCACCGCCTTGCCGCTGTGAAGGGTGCTGAGCGCTTCAAGCGCCACCATGACCCGTGTGGGCCAACCTTCGGGCAAGCCGCTGTCCAGGCGCATCGCCGCATGGACAGCATCGCCGCCAAAGCGTGACCGGGCAAAGCTTTCAACCGCCTGACGGGTCAGATCGTCGCCGATGCGCCCGACCAGATCGACCTGGCCCTTGTCCGACAGGGTGGCGGTGAATTCCACCGGACCGGACTGGCCGCCGCCCTCGGCCTTGGCCGTCTGGCTGGCTTTCAGCGAAAAGACGTCAGGCAGGTTCGATTCCAGATCGCCCACCACCCGGTCAAAGGTCGCCTGCGGCACGTCAGGTCCGGCGATCAGGGCGATATCGGCGTCCGAGAAGGTGACGGAGCCATTCCCCATCTCGCTCATCGCGCCAAGTGTCATGGTGACGGCGCGCGACCAGTCCGGCGTGGGCACGCCAAGGCCGACACGGCAATCGGCATCCTTGGGCGCGCCGGCGGCGGTTGCCGCCGCAAGGATCGCCGCGCGGGCGCGGTCGCTGTCGGCGGAACAGGCGTCAAAGCGCGCGCCTTGCGCGTCGATCAGGAAGCGCAGGGTAAAGGGTGTGATCACCGGGCGCGGCGCGGAAATGTCCAGGGACAGCTTCAGCCCGCGCGGCGCAAGGCGGTGCAGCGCGCTTTCAAAGCTGGCTTTCTGTTCGGGGCTGTCGCTGATCGCCGTCACCGCCACCCGACCGGCGCCCACCGACACTTTCGCCCGCGGCAACAGCTTCAGCGCCGCCTCGGCAAAGGTCACCGCACTGTCCCAGCCTTCGGGCGCGGGGTGATCAGACGTTTCCAGCATATCGGCGACCTGATCGCCTTCGGCCAGCCCGTCCAGCGTGCTGACAAGGGCCGTGCGGTTCATGCTGGTCGGCGCCAGCCCGATCAGCGAAATGCCGTCATCGTTGCGCAAAACCTCGATCGAAAAGTCGGGGGCGGCAATCTTGTCGCGGTCGGCTACCGCCATCTGGTCGCGCAGGCGGGTCGAATCGACGACATTGCCGGCGATGGACAGGGCGCGAAAGCGCATCGCCTCGGTCGGCGCGGTCCCGGCCAGGATGACCTGCAGCCCGTCCGCCTCGACATGGACCCAGCTGTGACCTGCCTCGGTCAGGGCGCGGCGCACGCCAAGTTTGGAAAAGCGTTCGATGGCGGACGCGGTCCAGAGCGACAGGGCCAGGCACAGAAATCCCGTTACGCCAAAGACCGTGGGGCCGATGGCGCGTGCCGGAAAGGATGTCGGCAATGTCAGCTTCACGTCTGTCGGGTCCCCAAGCCTTGGCGCCCTTGTCTAGGATGCGCGGGCGGCAGGATCAATCAAAGGAACGCAGCAGCGGCAAGAAACAGCGCAGGCAGAAGCCCGGCATCGCGGTTCGACCGGAAAAGCCGCAGGCAATTGTCGGGATCGTCAATGTTCAACTGCCGCGTCTGCCAGTAAAGGTGCCAGCCCAGCGCCCAGGGCGCCACCATCGCCAGGCTCAGTTTGGTCAGCCCCGCACCATCCGGCAGGGCGATGAGTATCGCCAGCATCATCAAAAGCACGGCCACCATCAGAAACAGCGCCAGCCAGCGCCCGGTCGCGGCGCCGAACAGGCGCGCGGTGGATTTGACGCCGATCAGCACGTCATCCTCTTTGTCCTGATGGGCATAGATCGTGTCATAGAAGAGGGTCCAGGCGATACCCGCCGCATAAAGCAGGACCGCCGCCCAGCCTGGCCCACCCGCATGGGCGGCAAAGGCGACGATGACCCCCCAGTTGAAGGCCAGCCCCAGAAAGAGCTGCGGCCACCAGGTGAAGCGCTTGGCATAGGGATAGATCGCGACCAGCCCCAGCGACGATACTGCCAACGCAATCGTGGCCAGATTGTAGGACAGGACCACCAGTCCGGCGAGCGCCATCTGCAGGAACATCCAGACCACGGCCTGCCGCACCGTCACTTGCCCGGACGGAATCGGGCGCGACCTTGTGCGGGCGACGGCGGCGTCAAATTCGCGGTCGGTGATGTCGTTCCAGGTGCAGCCCGCCCCCCGCATCAGCCAGGCCCCGGCGGCGCAGCCCGCCGCAATCCAGATATCCCACAGCCGCCAGCCATCCTGCAGGGCGGCCAGCGCCACCCCCCACCAGCAGGGCAGAAGCAAAAGCCAGGTGCCGATCGGCCGGTCGGCCCGCGACAGGCGCAGATAGGGGCGCGCGGGCCCCGGCGCCCAGCGATCCACCCAATTGCCGCTGACCGCATCGGCAACCTGCCCCTCCGGCTCTGGCATTTGGCGGTTTGCGGTCATAAGTTCAGCCCCGGATCGGAAGGTAAGATGGCAAGGATCAGGCTCTGTGTAGACCAGTCGCTGGATCAGGGGCAATCTTTGTCCCTGACCGAAGCGCAAGCCCATTACCTGTTTGCGGTCATGCGCCAGCCGGTCGGGGCCGAGGTTCTGGTCTTTAACGGTCGCGATGGCGAATGGCGGGCGCGGGTGGATCAGGCGGGCAAGCGCGGCGGCAGCCTGACATGCCTGGACCAGACCCGCCCGCAGGGGCAGGCCAGCGACCTGTGGCTGCTGTTCGCCCCGGTCAAGAAGGCGCGCACCGACTTTATCGTCGAAAAGGCGGTGGAGCTGGGGGTGGCAGAGTTGCACCCGGTGCAGACGGATTTCACCAACGCCGAACGCATCCGCCAGGACAAGGCCGAGGCCCATGTGCGCGAGGCCGCCGAGCAGTGCGAAACGACGGTGCTGACCAGGGTGGCGCCTTTGACCCCGCTGGCCCGGCTGCTGCAGGGCTGGGACCCGGCGCGGCGGATATTCTGGGCGGACGAGGCGGGGCGCGACGGGCTGACGCCGATGCAGTTGCTTGCAGGCCTGCCGCCCGGACCCGCCGCCATCCTGATCGGGCCCGAGGGCGGGTTTTCGGAGGCCGAACGCGCCCGTCTGCGCGCCCTGCCCCATGTCACGCCGGTCAGTCTGGGGCCGCGCATCCTGCGCGCCGAAACGGCGGCGCTGGCGCTGGTCACCTTGTGGCAGGCCCAGTGCGGGGACTGGCAATGACGGGGTTCCTGCGCCCCGGCGCGCGCGCCTTCCTGATCCGCTGGCGCGAGGCGGCGGCGGCGCTTGGGCTGGCCCTGTGCGGCCTGTGGCTGATGCGGCTGGGCGGCTATCTTCTGGGGCCGGTCGGCGCGCTTTCTCTGGCCGTTGCGGCGGGCTGGTTCCTGCTGGCGCTGCGCCGCCTGCGGTTTCAGCGCCCCTCGCCGCCCGCGCCGGGTCTGGTCGAGGTGGACGAAGGGCAGGTCGGCTATCTTGGCCCCTCGTTCGGCGGCTATATCGCGCTGCGCGACCTGACCGAGGTGCGGCTGATCCGGCTGCATGGCCTGCCGCACTGGCGGCTGAAACAGGGGGACGGGCAGGCGCTGCTGGTGCCGCATGGCGCGGCGGGGGCCGAGGCCCTGTTCGACGCCTTTGCCACGCTGCCCGGCGCCGACATGGCGGCCTTTGCCGGGGCGCTTGACCGGGCGGCCGACACCCAGACCGTCTGGACGCGATCAGGTTTCACACGACATATTTCAGCGCCATGAGCCCGGCTACCGTCGGCCGGAAAGGATCGCAGATGCCACTTTCACCCCGCCAGACGTTGCTGAAGGACTTCATCGACCTGGTCTGGTCTGCGGGTCAGATAGATGCCTGCGACCGATTTCTGGCGGAGAGTTACCGGATCGAACATGATCCCGGTGATCCGTGGGACGGCCAGACGCTGGACCGCAATGGCTTTAAGAACCGTGTGCTTCAATCGCGCGCACCTTTTCCCGATCAGCGATTCGAGATGCTGGGCTGGTTCGAGAATAGGTCAGCCGTTGCCGTGACCTGGGTGTGGTCTGCGACCCATCTTGGCGATTTCCCCGGCTTTCCCGCGTCAGGCAGGCGCCTGCATATGTCCGGCGCGACACAGTATGGGTTCAACGCGGACAACCGCATAACCGGCCATTGGCAGGTCGCAGACCGGTTGGGCATCTATCACCAATTGCAGGGCGCACGGTGACGGTACGCCCTGTGATCGCCATCCCTTGACTTGCCCGCGCCGCCGCGCCACCTGTTGATCCTTGCAGGAAACCCAAGGATCAAGGACCGTCATGTCAGTTCCACAGTCAGGCGGCGGCCCGATCGAACGTTTCGAACAACTGGCCGAGTTCATGGCCAGTGGCGAAAAGCCCAAAGAGCGCTGGCTGATCGGAACCGAGCATGAAAAATTCGGTTACCTGACAGATACTTTGTTACCCGTCCCCTATGACGGTCCCCGGTCGATCCGCGCCCTGCTGGAGGGTTTGCGCGACCGGTTCGGCTGGTCGCCGGTGCTGGAGGGCGATCATATCATCGGCCTGACCAGGGACGGCGCCAATGTCAGCCTGGAGCCGGGCGGGCAGTTCGAACTGTCGGGCGCGCCGCTGGCGACAATCCATGGGGTCAAGGCCGAGCTGGAAACGCATCTTGCCGAGGTGCGGGCTGTGGCCGACCCTATGGGCATCGCCCATATGGGTCTGGGTGCGGCACCGGTCTGGCGGCATCAGGACATGCCGATGATGCCCAAGGGCCGCTATCGGCTGATGACCGACTATATGGGCCAGGTCGGCACCCATGGTACGCAGATGATGTACCGGACCTGCACGGTTCAGGTGAACCTTGACTATGCGTCCGAAGCCGACATGGTAAAGAAGATGCGCGTGGCGCTGGCACTGCAGCCTGTGGCAACCGCCCTTTTCGCCTCGTCCCCGTTTTTCGAGGGCAAGCCCAACGGCCACAAAAGCTGGCGCAGCCGCATCTGGCGCAGTCTGGATGATGCGCGGACCGGGATGCTGCCCTTTGTGTTCGACGAGGGTATGTCCTATCAGCGCTATGTCGACTGGGTGCTGGATGTGCCCATGTATTTCGTCTATCGCGACGGCCGCTATATCGACGCGCGCGGCCAGTCATTCCGCGACTTTCTGGACGGCTCGCTGCCCGCCCTGCCCGGGCAAAAGCCGACCCTGTCGGACTGGGCCGACCATATGACCACCGTCTTCCCCGAGGCCCGCGTCAAGAAATATATCGAGATGCGCGGCGCGGACGTGGGCGACAGCGCGCATATCGTCGCCCTGCCCGCCTTCTGGGTCGGGCTGATGTATGATCAGGGCGCGCTGGACGCAGCCTGGGATCTGGTCAGGGGCCTGGATGCGGAAACGCGGCAGGGGTTGCGGGTCGCGGCCTCGGTCGCGGGGCTTCAGGGCGAGGCGGGGGGTGTCAGGCTGATGGATCTGGCGCGCGCTGCCGTCGGCCTGTCGCATGCGGGCCTTGCCGCGCGCGGGCAGGGAGAGGAGGCGCATCTGGCGCCCCTGATGGGCAGCCTGGGCAGCGGGCAGGTTCAGGCCGACCGCTGGTTGCAGCTCTATCACGGCGACTGGGGGGGCGATCTCAGCCGCATTTACGCGGCGGCGCGCCTGTAAGACCCAACTATTTCCTGCCGATCCTGGGTTCGGTCCCGGCGCGCAGCCGTTCGATATTGGGCAGGTGTTTCCAATAGACCAGCGTGGCCAGAACCACGGCCAGCGCAGCCATTTCGGCATGGCCCAGAAAAAGCGCCCAGATCGCCGCCAGCGCCGCCGCGACCAGCGCCGACAGGGACGAAATGCGGGTGATGAGGGCGGTGGCCAGCCAGGTCAGGCAGGTCGCCAGCCCCACGGGCCAGGCCAGTGCCAGCAGCGTGCCCAGAAAGGTCGCGACACCCTTGCCGCCGCGAAAGCCCAGCCAGACCGGGAAGAGATGGCCGATGAAGGCCGCCCCACCGGCCAGTTGCGCCGCATCCTCGGCTGCGAGTGCGCGGGCGATCAGGACAGCAACGGCGGCCTTGGCCCCGTCCAGGATCAAGGTGGCAAAGGCCGCGGCCTTGTTCCCGGTGCGCAGCACGTTGGTGGCGCCGATATTGCCCGAACCGATCTGCCGCAGATCGCCCAGACCCATCAGCCGGGTGATCACCACGCCAAAGGGCACCGAACCCAGAAGATAGCCCAGAAGGGCCCACAGGATCAGCGCGCCCGCGCCGGAAGTCAGTGCCGGGATCATGCCGCTTCTCCGAATACCTGTGTGCCGCCGACGAAGGTGGCGATGACCTTACCTTCCATCCGCTGGCCGTCAAACGGTGTATTCTTGGCCTTGGACCGCAGGGTGAAGCGGTCCAGAACAAAGGGCACGTCAGGATCGAACAGCACCAGATCGGCCGGTGCCCCCACCGCCAGCCGCCCCTGCGGCAGGCCAAGCCGCCGTGCCGGATTCAGCGCCATGGCGCGGAAAAGCTGCGGCAGAGTCAGCTGGCCCGCATGATAAAGGCGCAGCGCCGCAGGCAGGAAGGTTTCCAGCGCCACGGCGCCGGATGCGGCTTCCTCGTACGGAAGGCGCTTGGATTCCTCGTCTTGCGGGGTGTGCATCGAACTTATGATGTCGATCAGGCCCGACCCGACCGCCTCGACCATCGCCAGCCGGTCTTCCTCGGGCCGAAGCGGCGGCTTGACCTTGAAGAAGGTGCGATAGTCGCCCACGTCGAATTCATTCAGCGTCAGATGGTGGATCGAGGTTCCGGCGGTGACGTCAAAGCCGTTCTTCTTGGCCCGTTCCAGGGGTGGCAGGGCGCGGGCCACGGTGATCTGGTCGAAGTGATAGCGCACGCCGGTCATTTCGATCATCGAAATATCGCGGTCGATGCCCATCCGTTCGGCCATGGGCGACACGCCGGGCAGGCCGCGCAGGCTGGCGAACTTGCCCGATGTGGTGGCAGCACCCGACGACAGGCCGGGGTCCTGCGGATGGCCGATGACCAGCGCCCCCAGCGACCGGGCATAGGTCAGCGCGCGGGACAGGACCTTGGTGTCGCTGACGACATGGTCGCAGTCGGTGAAGGCCACGGCGCCAGCATCCAGAAGAAAGCCGATCTCGACCATTTCGCGACCCTGACGGCCCTTGGTCAGGGCGGCCATGTGGCGAATGCGGACCGGCCCCGCCTCGGTCGCGCGGCGGGTGACGAATTCCAGCGCCTCGGGCGTGTCGATGGCGGGATTGGTGTCGGGCCGGGTCACGATGGTGGTGACGCCCCCCGCTGCCGCGGCCAACCCGGCCGAACGGAAGGATTCCTTGTGCCGTTCGCCCGGCTCGCCGACCTTGACCCCGATATCGACGATGCCGGGCGCAAGGCATCTGGCCCCGCAGTCCATGACCCTGCCGCCCTTGGGCACCGTCCCGTTTACGGCACTGATCTGGCCGTCCTGGATGGTCAGCGACCCTTCCGCCTCGGTCAGGCTGTCAGGGTCGATCAGGCGGGCGTTGATGAGGGTCAGGCTGGTCATGTCTCTTTCCGTCCGTCAGCGCCGCAGGGCCAGGGCGTTCGCTGCCCGTCTAGCCGATCCGGGCGCGGCTGCAAATAGCGTGATGGCCGCCCGGTCAGCCTGCCGCCTGCATGTCGCGGATACGGGCATAGACGGCGCGGCAGTCGTCGATCATCTCGAACCCGATGCTGCGGCTGACGACATTGCCATCGCCGTCGCGGCGGGTATCGTCGCCAAAGAACACCGAGCCGGGCGTACCATCGGCAAGGGTCACGGGACTGTCGCGGGTGATGGGGTAGGACCGCAATTCGCGTCGGCCAAACAGCTGCGTGCCGATCAGGGCACGCCGGTTGGTCAGCGTGTAGAACGTATGCCGCCGCTGATAGGCGCGCCAGAAGTGGATGCCGATCAGGTTAGAGGCCCCGATGCCGAAAAAGAGCAGTCCGAACATCCAGAAGATCCCGCCGGCCTGTGCGGCGCCCCACATCCAGAAGACTGAAAAGCCGGTGAAGAACAGAAAGAAGAAGGGCTGAACGGCCGACGAAAATTCCAGCCGCACCCGGCCGGACGGGCGACCCTGCCACAGGATCTGTTCGTCCTTTGCCAGGATGCCAGCCCATTCGTCGCTGATGGCGATGTCGGTCATGGCCGCTGCCCCCTTTTGGCACCAGTCCTAACCGATCGCGCCTTATTCGCAAGGCAGAAGGCGCTGCCGCGCCTGCGCCTATGCCTTTGCCGCGCGGCCCATGGCGTCGGCGATCATCGCCAGCGTCACATCGCCCAGATCCTTGACGATCATGTCGGCGCCCGCCAACCGATCGGGCTGACCGACCCGGTCGATGCCGATGCAGAAAAAGCCACCGGCCTTGGCCGCCTGAACGCCCGAGGTCGCGTCCTCGACCACCACGCAATCATCGGGCGTCAGGCCGATCTGTGCGGCCGCGGTCAGGAAGATGCTGGGGTGGGGCTTGCCATTGCTGATGTCGTCGCCGCCGATCACCGCGCCAAACCTTTCCAGCATGCCGACCTTGGTCAGGATATGGCGGACATTGCGGCTGCTGGAGGCGGTCGCAAGCCGCAGGTCGGCGGCACGGCAGGCATCCAGAAAGCGCACGGACCCGTCAAAGACCGCGAACTTGCCCTGTTCGATCAGGTCAAGGAAATAGCCGTCCTTGCGGGCTGCTGCCGCATCAATCCGTTCGTCGCTTTCGCCGACCATGACCGACGACACGCCATCGCGCCGACGTTTGCCATCGACCTTGTCGTGATAGACCTTTTCGTCGAAGACATAGCCCTCTTCCTCGAACAGCCGCTTCCAGGCGGTGTAATGCGCCGGAACCGTATCGACCAGCACACCATCAAGGTCGAAGATGATACCTTTCAGGGTCATGCCGCCACTCCGGCGTCGGGAAAGCGCACATGCACCTCGGCGCCCGGTGCCAGCGTCGCCGAGACGCCGTGCACGGTGACGGTTTCGGTGACGCCTGCCGGCGCATGCAGCTGGAAGGATGCATCGCCATGGCGGATTTTCACAGCAACCGAATTGCCGCGCCAGCGCAGACGGAAGCGCACTTCCTGCCATTCCGGCGGCAGCCAGGGCTTGAAGGTCATCTGGCCATGCATCATCCGGAACCCGCCAAAGCCGCAGACCAGTGCCTGCCAGGTCCCACCGGCCGAGGCCGCATGCATCCCGTCCTGGGTGTTGCCCTGGTTGTTGGTCAGATCGACCAAGGCAGAGCGGTGGAAATATTGCAGCGCCCGCTTCGGATCGCCCACCTCGATCCCCATGATCGAATAAACGGCGGGGCTGAGCGAGGATTTGTGCAGCGTGCGCGGTTCATAGAAATCGTAGTTGGCCTTTTTCACCGCGTCCGAAAATTCGTCGGGCAGCACATAGGTCAGCATGATGACATCGGGCTGCTTCAGCAGGGTGGTTTCGCCCGCGTTGAAATGGTCATAGCCCTCGGGGTAGCAGGGCATGTCATTCTGGTCCCATTCGGTGACAGGAACCTCTTTCAGGGCGAAATAGCCCTCGAATTGCTCGATCAGGCTGCGGCTTTCGTCGAACGGGATCAGGATCTGTGCGGCCCGTTCTTCCCAGCCCTTGGCCTCGTCCGCCTTAAGTCCGATGCGGGCCGCGATCCGTTCCAGCGCCTGCGGATAATGCAGCGCAAGGTCAGCGTGGACGCGCGCCGCCTGGACCAGATGCCACTGGGCCATGCGGTTGGTAAAGGCGTTGTTATCGACATGTTCGTGGAATTCGTCCGGGCCGATCACCCGGGTCAGCACATACTGGCCCGTTCCGGCCCGATATTCCAGCCGGTCGATCCAGAAGCGGCTGGTTTCGAACAGGATTTCCGCGCCATAATCCAGCATGAAATCCATGTCGCCTGTCGCCGCCACATAGGTCAACACCCCATAGGCCACATCGGACGAGACGTGAATTTCTTCCTCGCCGGTCCAGATGCGGTGGGCGCCGTCGGCCGTCCATTTCGGCGTCGTCTCGACGCCGGTGTCGGCGGATTCCCAAGGGTATTGCGCGCCCTTGAAGCCGTTCTGCATGGCATTGGTCCGTGCCCCGGCCAGCGTATGATAGCGATAGCGCATCAATGCGCGCGCCGTCGCCGGCTGGGCATAGATATAGAAGGGCAGCATGAAAATCTCGGTGTCCCAAAAGATGTGACCCCGATACCCTTCACCCGACAAGGATTTGGCGCCGATATTCACGGTCGGGTCCTGTTCGTTGGCGGTGATCAGCAGGTGATAGATGCTGAAACGCGCCCCCTTGGTGGCCGTATCGTCGCCCACAATTGAACAGTCGCAATCCTCCCATTTGTCGGCCCAGACCTTGCGGCTGGCTGCCAGCGCCCGGTCGAACCCGGTGCGGCGCAGGTTGGCAAGGCCGCGCGCACAGCGGTCGCGTGGATCGCCCTGGCCATGATCGCGCGACGTGGCAATATAGACCAGCTTGTCCAGGCGAATGGTCTTGCCCGCCTTGCAGGCAAAATCCAGCCGCTCGGCGATCTGCTCATAGTTCTGCACGACCGACCGGCCCACCGGCTGTTCCGAGGCCGAGAGGCCCGCCGCATAGCCGATGGTTATGGCCGTGTCGATCGTGACCATTTCCAGATAGATGCCGTCGGGCAGCACCTGGCGCGCGATCTCGGACAAATGCTTGGACTTGGCCCATTTCTCCCATTTCACCTCGGGATGAAACTCGGGCTTGCCGACATAGGCCGGCAGGCGCTCCAGGTTGAAGCGGCGGCCATCCAGCATGCTTTCAACCGTGATGACCCCATCATGGTTTTCCGGCGTGATCTCGACCCGCAGGCCGCAGACATTGCGATCGTCGAACGAGGCAAAGCGCAGCGTCTCGATCCGCGTGCGCCGACCTTGCGCATCCTCGAACAGGGTGCTGCGCCAAAGCTGGCCCTGATACATGTCCAGCGCCCGCTGGTGATCGATGACCCGGCAGGATTGCACATCCAGCCTTTGACCATCCAGCCGCACCGAAAGCCCCAGCCAGTCGGGCGCATTCACCAGATCAATCACCGGAGAATCGTGCGCGTCGAAGACGCCGTTCAGGAAGGTTCCCGGACAGTCGCCCTTGAACCCTTCCTCGAGCGTGCCGCGCGTACCAAGATAGCCGTTTCCGACCGTAAAGAGCGTTTCGAACACATTGGCAGAACGGATGTCGAACCCTGTTTCCTCGACAAGCCACTCTACGGCGCTCAATTGCTCACGCATCATTCCGCTCCACTATTTCATCTGTGCTGGGGGCCAAATGGCCTAGGCCCCATAGGCGTCAGCGATCTGCCGGTCTGTTTCTTCTAGGGATTTGTAGATGGCCAGTTGCGAGCCGGTGCAGCGCTGGGCGCCCATTGCATTGCCATACTGGCAGGCTTTGACGAAATCACGGTGCAAGAGATAGCCGTAGGCCATGCCACCGGCAAAGGAATCGCCGCAACCGGTGGTGTCGACGACATGTTCGACAGGCACACGCTTAATCACATGTTCCTGCATCTTGCCTTTGTCGTCCATGAAATAGACGGCGCATCCATGCTGGTCGAGCGTCACGCACAGGGCCTTGACGCCGCGGGCCAAGCAATGGCGGGCAAAGCGCGGCAGGTCGTCCATGGCCAGCTGGGTAAAGGCCTCCATCTCGCCCGCTTCATATTCCTTGGCGAACCAGGAACAGCTGGCTTCTTCCAGATTCATCTTGAGGATGTCGATATAGGGCAGCCAGCTGTCCCGTTCTGCCCAGAAGCGGTGGAACCGCTCGCCGGTCCGGGTCAGTGCGTTGGTCGGGCCATGCCCGTCCAAAAGCACCACGCCTTTGCTGTTCTCTTTGATATATTTCAGCGTTTCCAGACCGACTTCGTAGTCGGTGATCGGAACGCAGACAAAGGCATCGGCATCCAGCAGATTGGTCAGATCATCGGGAACGATCGGGTCCATGAAGCCCGTCTGCCGTTCCAGGCGCTTGTTCTGGTCGACATAGGTCAGCTGGACCACATCGCCCTGATCCTGGGCCGAAGTGATGCCCGACAGATCCATATTGCCGAACTGGGCCAGAATGTCCTTGATCGGCTGTTCGTCCTGTCGGCGCACATGACAGACGGGGGTCACAGTGCCCTCGTCCCCCAAAAGCGCCGACAGGGCAGCGGCTGTATAAAGGGCGCATCCGTATTTCTCGAACTTTTCGCCCTGGTAGGTGATGATCCGGTCACGCGGGATCGGACCAAGCACCGCAACCTTATAACCCTTCGCCATCTGTCTTAAGCCCCTTGTAGAAAGTGTCTTTGCTTGATTCGCAGGCCTACTGAGCAGGGTAGACCTGTTCCTTTGTATAGACACCTTCGGCAATAAGGGTCGCGTCGATCGTGTCTTTGGTAATCGCCACCACCGGGGTCACGAAGGTCGGAACATCGACCGCGCCGTTGTTGCGCATCTCGAAGCCCGTGATCACCTCGGTAACCGGCTTGTCCTTGTTCGTCGCCAGCGCGACCGCGACTTCGGCAGCCTTGGTTGCCAGAGGATCGATCTTTTTCCAGACATCCATCGCCTGCTTGCCCTGTGCGACCAGCTGGATATTGCGCAGATCGGCATCCGCCCCCGCAACAAAGACCTTGGTCGCATCATCCAGCTTTTCGTCGGCCAGCGCGCTCATGACGCCAAAGGCCATGCCCGAGTTGTTGCAGATGAAGGCGTCGATCTTGTTGTCATACTTGACCAGCAGGGCATCGGCGGTTTCACGCGCCAGGTCCGGCGACCAGCCCTGATGCGACCGCTGCGCGACCAGCTTCACGCCGGGATTCTTGGCGATCACGTCCAGGACACCGCTGGACAGGGCCTGAGCATTCGAGTCGCCGGGCTGACCCATGATCAGCGCGACGGTCCCGGTCAGATCGCCGTTCTTTTCGCGCAGGGCTTCCAGCATGGCGTCGCCCTGCATTTTGCCGACCGTCCAGCTGTCCTGCATCACCATCGCGTCCAGGGGACCGTTGGTCAGCATCGAGTCATAGCCAACCACCCGCACACCGCGCTGATTGGCCATGGCGACCAGTGCGCCTGCCGTACCGGTGTTGACCGGCTGCAGCACGATCACATCGATCCCGCCGTCCAGAACGGTTTCGACCTGCGACAGTTGCAATTCTTCGTCGTTGTTGGCGCTGTCAAAGACCACGTCAGCGCCCAACCCGGTCGCGGCCTTTGTGAACAGGCTGCGGTCGGTTTCGTAACGGGCTTCCTGCATGGTCTTCAGCAGGAAGGCAACTTTGGGTTTTGCGTCCTGGGCGACCGCAGCCACTGTCGACGCAAGGGTCACAGTCACTGCCAGGGCACACCACTTCACTGCAACCACCGGGAACTTCGACCAGCTTTTCATGATGCTTTCTCCGGATGTTTTGGTGTGAGAGCCCTGCCGCGGGCCGGGAGCACGCCCGCGGCAGGCCCGGCCCGACGCTATTTGCGCTTCTGGAGGACGTCGAACCAAACGGCGAGGATGATGATGAAGCCCTTGATAATCAGCTGATAGAAGGTCGACACGCCCAGAAGGCTCATCCCGTTGTTCAGCACGCCGATGATCAGCGCACCGATTACCGTTCCGCCGATCGTCCCCGAACCACCGGCCAGCGAGGTGCCGCCGATGACCACGGACGCGATGGCGTCAAGTTCGAACATCGTGCCAAGGTTCGGCGAGGCGCCGTTCAGACGCGAGGACAGGATGATACCCGCCAGCGACGCCAGAACCGCAACCAGCACATAGACGAAGAGCTTGGTCTTGTAGACGTCGATCCCCGACAGACGGGCCGCATCCTCATTGCCACCCAGGGCGTAGAGACGGCGGCCAAAGCGTGTCTGACCCAGAACGAAGATGCCCGCCCCGGCAATTACCGCGAAGATGGCGACCGGAACCGGAATGCCGTCATAGCTGCCGAAGACATAGATCGACAGGGCCAGACCGGCACCCATGATCGCCAGGTTGGTCATCATCTGGACGCCGTCAACCGACGCGCCCACCGCCCGAGCCCGGGCCGCACCACGAAGGGTCGAGAAGAGGACCAGGCCGAAGACCGCCAAAAGCAAGACCATAGAGACAGTGGGCGGAATATAGGCGCCGCCAATGCGCGGGAAGGTCGGGTCGGTGACGGGAACGGAACTGCCGTCTGACAGCGTCAGGGCCGTGCCGCGGGCAATGGTCAGCATGCCCAGCGTGATGATGAAGGGCGGGATCTTGTAATGTGCGATCCAGAAGCCATTCCACAGACCGATCACAAGGCCGCTCAGGGCCAATGTAATCACAATTGCCAGCCAGACGTTGATCCCATGCTGCATCAGCAGGGTCACAATGATGGCCGCAAGGCCTGCGATGGAACCGACCGACAGGTCGATCCCGCCGATCAGGATGACCATTGTCATCCCGACGGCAATGATGCCGATGATCGTGACCTGACGGAACAGGTTGCTGAGGTTTCGCGCGGTGAAGAAGGAATCATCCGCGATACTCAGCCCTGCCATAAGGACCACAAGCGCGATCAGAGTCGCATTGTTCTTGATGAAACTCAGAAAGGCGTTGTTATTCATGACCTTTGCCCCCCTTGGCGCTACCAGTCGCATATTCCATGATGGTTTCTTTGGTTGCCTCGTCGCGGTTGAACTCCGACACGATGCGGCCTTCGGACATGACCAGAATCCTGTCGCTCAGGCCCAACACTTCGGGCAGTTCGGACGAGATGACGATGACCGCGACACCCTGCTCGACCAGGCTGTGCAGCAGTTTGTAGATTTCCACCTTGGCGCCGATGTCGATGCCGCGGGTGGGTTCGTCAAGAATGAAGACCCTGGGTTTGGAATTCAGCCACTTGCCCAGAATGACCTTCTGCTGGTTCCCGCCCGACAAGGTCCCGATGATGGTCGAGATCGACGGGGTCTTGACGCCCAGCCTCTTCACGTAGTCGGAAACAAGCTCGCGTTCCTTGGCGTGGTTGATGACACCAAGGATCTTTGACGAGATCGTTTCCAGCGAACTGATCGTCGTATTGAAGGTGATCGGTTCAGAGAGGAAAAGACCGAGGGCCTTGCGGTCCTCGGTAAGGAGCGCGATGCCATGGTCGATAGCATCACGAGGGGACTTGATGTTAAGCTTCTTGCCATCAAGATAAACCTCGCCCCGGGCAAGACCCGGATAGGCGCCAAAGATACCGCCGACAAGTTCGGTGCGCCCGGCGCCCATCAGGCCGGAAATGCCAAGAATCTCGCCTTCATACGCGATGAAGGATGAACGCTTGACGCGCTTTTCGCCGGGCAGTGAAGGATGGTCGACTTCAAGGTTCTTGACTTCAAGCACCTTTTTGCCGCGCTTGGCCTCACGCTTGGGGAACATGTCCTTCAGCTCGCGGCCGACCATCCGGGCGATGATCTGGTCCAGCGTGATCTCGGCAATCGGCGTCACCTCGCCGATCGTCTGACCGTCGCGCAAGACGACGATGCGGTCGGCGACCTGCTGGATTTCCTCCATCTTGTGCGAAATGTAGCACATGCAGACGCCGTCTGCCTTGAGCTTGCGGATGATCCGGAACAGGTCCGCGACTTCCTTGTCGGTCAGCGCCGAGGTCGGTTCGTCCAGCACCAGGATGCGGGCTTTCTTCGACAGGGCCTTGGCGATTTCCACCATCTGCTGCTTGCCGACCGTGATCGACGAGATCTTGTCGGTTGGCTTGAAGTCGCGGATGCCCAGCTCGTCCAGAAGCTTCTGGGTTTCCTGGTTCAGCTTGACCCAGTCGATGCGGCCCATGCTGTCGGTGAACTGGCGATCAAGGAAGATGTTTTCCGCCACCGTCATTTCGGGGATCAGGTTCAGTTCCTGATAGATGATGGCAACGCCAGCATCTTCGGCCTGTTTGGTGTTGGCGAATTGCTTCTTCTCGCCTTTGACATAAATGTCACCCGTATAGGTCGGATAGGGCCAAACGCCCGAAAGGACCTTCATAAGCGTCGATTTTCCGGCGCCATTTTCACCCATAAGCGCCAGAAGTTCCCCGGCGCGGGCTTCGAAATTCACATGGCTCAGAGCTTTGACGCCCGGGAATTCCTTGGTGATATCCACCATCTTCAGAACGATATCGTTTGACATCGTATGGCTCCCCCTGCGGACGCATGACTTATACCGGGCCACCAAGGCCCGGAAATTGGGACGGAATGTCCGAAAAGGCCGCGCCCCAAGCCTGGGAGGTGGGGGCGCGGCAGCAGGTCAGTCCGGCCTAGTCACAAGGACCGGGGCCGGGGGCGTCCGGTCACTGCCCGTAGACCTGTTCCTTGGTGTAGAAGCCGCCGGCAATGACGGTCGAGTCCACATTCTCTTTGTTGACCAGCGTGACCGGGGTCACGATCGTCGGCACGTCGACCATACCGTTGTTGATGGTCTTGTCGGCCTTGATCACTTCGGCAGCAGGCTTGTCGGGGTTGCTGGCCAGGTCAAACGCAACCTGCGCAGCGGTTTCGGCCAGCGGGTCGATCTGCTTCCAGATCTCGACCGCTTGCTTGCCTTGGGCGACGAACTGGATGTTCACCAGGTCGGCGTCCGAACCGGCCACGAAGACCTTGGTCGAGTCGGCCAGGCCCTGCGCGTCCAGCGCCGCCACAACGCCACGGGCCATGCCCGAGTTGTTGCAGATGAAGGCATCGACACCGTTGCTGTACTTGGTCAGCACGTTTTCAGCAGTAGCCATCGCTTTTTCCGACGACCAGCCTTCGTGGCCCTGTTCAGCAACCAGTTCCAGACCCGGGTTCGCCTTGATGATTTCCAGCGCGCCCGACGACATGGCGATGGCGTTCGAGTCGCCCGGCTGACCTTCGATCAGCGCGACTTTACCCTTGATCTCGCCGCCGTTTTTGGCCTTCAGCCATTCCAGCATGGCTTCGCCCTGCAGCTTGCCGACGGCCCAGCTGTCCTGCATGACCATCGCATCCAGCGGGCCGTTGGCCAGCATCGAGTCGTAGCCCACGACCTTGACGCCTTCGCCGTTGGCCATGGCAACCATCGAGCCCGCGGTCCCGGTGTTCACCGGCTGCATGACGATGACCTGAGCACCCTGCGACAGCATGTTTTCGAACTTGGCCAGCTGGGTCTGCTCGTCATTGTCGGCCGAATCGAACAGCACTTCGGCGCCAAGCTCCTGCGCCTTCTTCTCGAAGGCGGCCTTGTCACGCTGGTAGCGCTCTTCCTGCATGGTTTTCAGCAGAAAGCCGATCTTGATGCCTTCAGCCTGGGCTGCGGCGGGCAGAATCAAGCCAGCGGCGAACAGAGCGCCGGTCGCGGCCTGAATCAGATGACGTCTTTGCAGTTTCATGGAGTTCCTCCCGTGGATACCGGCGCCTTTCACTGGTCCCCCCAGATGGCGCCGCGTTTCTTCCGCTAGGGAAATTAACGGCTGTGGATTTTGCTTGCGATAAGAATATCCATAATACATAGTCATGCCATCATAGTCAGCACGGCATGAACATGCGGGGTTCGCAATGACTGATTCATCCGACACCACAGGTGGCGACCGCGACCGGCGCGCCATGCAGGCAGCTTACCTTCGGGCAAGACACAATTTCTCTCAAGAAGAGATTGGCAAGTTGCTGGGCGGGGTTTCTCAGTCGCATGTCTCGCGGCTTTTGGCGCGCGCGACCGAGATGGGATGGCTGGTGACGGAACTGCGGTTCGATGACCGCACCTTGTCCGCCGAGGCGCGGCGCGAAATTCAGCAGCTTTTGGAGCCCCGTCGTCTGGTGAACCGGTTCGAGCGGATGCGCGACCGTACCGGCCTGATGGTGCCCAATGTCCGCGTCTTTGACAGCGGCTCTGATTCCCCCACCATCGGCGCGTTCGATATCCGCTGCCGCAGGTTCGGAAAGTCGGCTGCGGGCCGGGTTGAGGAGCTTTTGCGGCAAAGCAGTGTGGTTGGGGTCACCTGGGGCCGCACCGTCAGTTCGCTGATCGACGGGCTGGTGATGAGCAATCGTCAGCTTTTGCCAGACAGGCATGTGATCTTTGCGCCTGTTTCGGCCGAACTGATCACGCTGGCGGCACCTGCCTATTCCTCTTCCCTGCTGGCTGGCCGTCTTGATGCGCTTTTCAATGGCGAGGAGGGGGAAAAGCTGGGTCTTGGCGGTATTCCTGCTTTCATTCCGCGCCGTTATGACACGGCCAAGGTTCAGGCCATCCGCGAATATCTGATGGATGCGGCCTCTTACCGGCGGATTTTTGCGGGCGACGCGCCGCTGATCCATCGGGTCGACACGGTCATCACCAGTGTCGGCACAGCGGACCGGCCCCTGGGCGGCGCCATGGCCGAACTGCTGTCGGCGGCGGATATTACGGCCGAGGATCTTAAGGCCGTGATCGCGGGCGATGCCGGCGGCATCCTGATCCCCCAGCGCACCGCCTCGGCCAGCGACGTCGCGCTGGTCGATCAGATCAACGGCATGTGGACAGGGATCACCCGCGAACAGCTGTCGCGTCTGGCCTTGCGCGCGGGGCGCGGGGCAGGGCCGGGCGTCGTGGTCGCCGCCATCGGCCGTGAGCGCGCGGGGATCGTCGCCGAAATGATCCGGCTGGAGATGATCAATGAACTGATCATTGACTGGGATCTGGCCAATGCCCTGGAATCGGCAATCGCCGACGACCTTCTGTCCTAGGTCACGACCCGCAGGGTCAGGTTGATCCGTCCAGGCGCGTCCAGAAGGGTCGATGTGCCGGGCGCGATCCGGTCGATGCCGTGGTAGAGCAGGCGCGCGGCACCACCCATAACCATGACATCGCCCGACCGCAGCCACAGGCTTTCTGTCGGCCCGCCACGCTCAGGGTTGCCGATGCGAAAAAGCCCGTCATCGCCCAGGCTGACCGACAGGACGGGCTGGGAAAAATCGGCCTCGTCCCGGTCCTGATGCAGGCCCATGCGGGCCGAGGGGCCGTACCAGTTGATCAGGCAGCAGTCCGGCGCCCGCGCCGCGGGGCAAAGTGCCCGCCAGATCGCCAGAACGCGGTCCGGTATAGGCGGCCAGTCGCAGCCCGACGGATGCCGGTCGATATAACGATAGCCACGCCGGTCGGAATACCAGCCGAACCGCCCGGCGGACGTCATCCGGACGCTCATCGGCTTTCCCCAGCCGGTCAGGGGCGAAAAGAGCGGGGCGTCGGCAATCACCTGTCGCAGATCGGCCACCAGCGCCCGCTGTGCCGACGGGTCCAGAAGCCCGGGATAGAGGGCCATGCCACGGATATGGGCTGCAGGCAGCGGCGCGTCATGCGGACCCAACATGTTTTACACGGTTTTCCCGTTCCATCGCTGCTTGCAGGCCGAAAATGCCATCCCTATATACGCCGGGAAGCCGGTCGGGGTCGCCCCCCGACCAAATTGGGATAGGGGCGCAGGGGCCGCATACGGATCTGCACCCCCAACATCGCCGAAGGAAGAGGTAAGTAAATGGCCAAAGTCATCGGGATCGACCTCGGGACCACGAACTCCTGCGTCGCCATCATGGACGGATCGCAGCCCCGGGTCATCGAAAATTCGGAAGGCGCGCGCACCACGCCGTCGGTCGTCGGCTATACCGACAGCGAGCGTCTGGTCGGCCAGGCCGCCAAGCGTCAGGCCGTGACCAACCCCACCAATACCGTCTTTGCCGTCAAGCGCCTGATCGGCCGCCGCGTCACCGACGCGGAAGTGGAAAAAGACCGCAAGCTGGTTCCCTATTCGATCGTTGACGGTGGCAATGGCGACGCCTGGGTCGAAGCGCATGGCGAAAAGTTCAGCCCGGCGCAAATCTCGGCCGTTGTGCTGCAGAAGATGAAGGAAACCGCCGAAAGCTATCTGGGTGAAAGCGTCACCCAGGCGGTCATCACCGTTCCGGCCTATTTCAACGACGCCCAGCGTCAGGCGACCAAAGACGCGGGCAAGATCGCGGGTCTGGAAGTTCTGCGGATCATCAACGAACCGACTGCCGCCGCGCTGGCTTACGGCCTGGACAAGAAAGAATCGAAAACCATCGCCGTCTATGACCTTGGCGGCGGCACGTTCGACATCACCATCCTGGAAATCGACGATGGCCTGTTCGAGGTGAAATCGACGAACGGCGACACGTTCCTCGGTGGCGAAGATTTCGACATGCGGATCGTCAACTATCTGGCCGACGAGTTCAAAAAGGAACATGGCGTCGACCTGACCAAGGACAAGATGGCCCTTCAGCGCCTGAAGGAAGCTGCCGAAAAGGCCAAGATCGAACTGTCGTCCAGCCAGCAGACCGAAATCAACCAGCCGTTCATCAGCATGGACATGAAGTCCGGCACGCCGCTGCATATGGTGGTCAAGCTGACGCGCGCCAAGCTGGAAAGCCTGGTCGCGGACCTTATCAAGAAGTCGATGAAACCCTG
>CAZKJZ010000027.1:22693-22836 GCA_964553145.1 uncultured Frigidibacter sp.
GGGCGACGTCAAGGATGTGGTCCTTTTGGACGTGACGCCCCTGTCGCTGGGTATCGAAACGCTGGGCGGGGTATTCACCCGCCTGATCGACCGCAACACGACGATCCCGACGAAAAAGTCGCAGATCTTCTCGACCGCCGAAG
>CAZKJZ010000028.1:0-22787 GCA_964553145.1 uncultured Frigidibacter sp.
TACCACGCTGGATTCACAAGATGAATCCCTCACGCGATTTATGCAACAGAGCCCCTGTAGATGCCCGACTCCTGGCCAAGGAAGTATATCAATCAAGTTCGCTTCAGGTCAAATGGAGATCACTTTTAACCTCCTCTACGCAGAGATTGAATGGCAGTAATTTTCCCAGATTTTGAATATTCCAGAATCATACAGTGATCGCGTTGGCGCGGCGCGCCAAGGGGGAGTAATCGCCCAATGATCTCGCGGAGAGGGTTGGCATTGAAACTAATGCGTTTCTCAAAAACCTTGCTGTCAAGGCAGGGATATAATCCAACCCAACCATCTGTTTCCAAGCGATCGCGGCCGTCGGTTATCAATTTCAAAGGGGCGACGGTCTCGTAACCTTGCACGGCAAACCATTCTTCCATTTTTTCTGGTTCTCCAAGCGTGTCGGCAATTCTGAATAGACAGACCTCAATGTCATGATGGTTACTCATACTGGACCAATCAAATTCAGCAAGGTTCCACCTGTTTTGTTTTCTGGCTGTCAGGAGAAGGCAGCTTTGCGTTGATGGAAATCGCGTCAACGCGGCTTCATAGTCGGCCCACAGCGGGTGCCGATTATTAACTATGCCCGCATGCTCACGAAACTGCCATAGATCTTGGTTAGAAAGTTTCTCCGTAGACACCATAAAATGTGTCTCCTTGGAAGGAGTGCTCCCTTGAGCTAGTATACCGGTGGCAGAGCAGAGAAACGACATCGCCAGAAAAATATTGCGAAATGGAATTTTATGGCGACTGGCCGAACTCAGCGTGAAATTTCGAAACATAATTTCCGTTGACCTCAAGTGAAATTGTCGGCCTCTGTCATCGGGGGGACTGTACCGTCGACCGCGCTGGTGGATTGGGGCCGAAATGCCGTTCGAACACGGCCTTGATGTTGGCGATGACCTGCTCGGTCTGGGCGACGATCCCACCGGCCACCATCTCTCCGTCCAGGGTCGGGACCTGGCCCGACACATGGACATAGTCACCCGCGCGCACCGCCTTGGCAAAGGGGCGCCGCTGGCCGCCCGCCTGCGGGTCGGCAATGTCATAGCGGATCAGGCGGGGGTCGGGCATGGGGTGCGCTTTCAGAAAACCGTGGCCAGCCTAGCAGCGGGGCAGAGGTGGCATCAAGCGGTCTTGCCCCCCTGCAGGCTAAAGCCGTCCGAAGACCATTGCCAGAATTGCTGTCAGGCCCTGCACATCCTGATCGCCAAAGGCGTCGGGCTGGTTGCTGTCGATATCCAGAACCCCGATCAGCCGCCCGTCCCGGCCAAAGACCGGCAGCACGACTTCCGATCGGGTGGACGAGGAACAGGCGATATGGCCGGGAAAGGCCTCGACATCGGGGACAAGCTGCACCCGACCGGTCCGGGCCGCTGCGCCGCAGACGCCCCGGTCAAAGGGAATGACAAGGCAGCCATGGCCGCCCTGATAAGGGCCGATCTTGAGAAGGCCGGGTTCGGTGACGCGGTAAAAGCCGGTCCAGTCAAAGCGCGGGTCCGAATGATGAAGTTCGCAGGCGACGGTTGCCATCAGTGCGACTTCGTCCAACTCGCCCTCGGTCAGGCTGTGGATGGTGGCGGTCAGCGTCTCATAGTCGGGCATGGCGGGTCCGGTTTTCGGGATACGGAATGGTAACCATTGCTTTCTAGTCTGGCGCAAGCAACATCGGACAGGCGGTGCCATGGATATTACGGCAGACAGGATTGGCGATGCGCAGGTTCTGCGCGTGAACGAGGAGCGGATCGATGCCGCGGTGGCGATTCAGTTCAAGGAACGGATGCGCGAACTGGCGGGGGCCAGCGTCGGGCGGGTTGTCCTTGATCTGGGTCGTGTCGGCTTTGTCGACAGTTCCGGTCTGGGGGCGATTGTGGCGGTGATGAAATTTCTGGCGCCCGCCGCGCGGCTGGAACTGGCGGCGCTCAGCCCGACGGTGGGCAAGGTGTTTCGCATGACGCGGATGGACAGTGTCTTTGCCATCCACCCCGCAGCGCCTCTGCCGGAGGCCGGGCTTGGTGCTTGACCCGCCCGGGCCCGTGTCGGGCCGTCTTGACCTGACCTTTCCCGCCGATGCGCTGGCGGTGCGTCGCGCGCTGGCCGATGCGATGGCCGGTCTGGTGCAGACCGGCGGTCCGGCGGACATCGGGCTGGTCGAACTGGTGCTGGCCGAGGTTCTGAACAATATCGTCGAACATGCCTATGCCGGGATCGCGCCCGGGCCGATCCGCCTGCTGCTGTTGCAAGAGGCGCAGGTCCTGACCTGCCGGATCGAGGATGAGGGGCGTCCGATGCCGGGCGAGGTCCTGCCCGACGGACGCTTGCCCGAGATTGCCGCCGATCTGTCCGATCTGGCCGAAGGCGGCTGGGGCTGGGCGCTGGTCCGCACCCTGGCCGATGATCTGCAGTACCGGCGCGAGGCGGGCCGAAACCAGCTGAGCTTTCGTCTGGCGCTGGCCGGGTGACAGGGGTCGGGGCGGGCCGATGGCAGCCTCTGCTTACCCCCGGTCCACCCGCACTTGATCTGCGATCCCCTGATGACGTCCGCCGCCTGCGGCTTGCCATCCCCCTTCGCGGGACGGGATGGGCGTAAGGGCATGAGGCGGGTTTTTTGGAGGCGCGGGGGAAACCGGCCGGCGCCAGCCCGCCACCCCGGCCCTTCCCACGAAAGGCAGGGCTACCCGCCTATGACCTCTGATCCCTTCGTGACCTCCGCCACCCGCGCCTCCCCTCCCCCTTGTGGGGAGGGCAATTGCATTTGACCTATATGCGCCCCCGCGCCCCGGACTTGATCCGGGGCCTCTGCCGAGCCAAGAGGCCCCGGATCAAGTCCGGGGCGGGATGTCGGGGCGAAACACGGGCGCGAGATAGGGGACGTGGCCCGGTCCGAGCGCGGGAGCGACCAAATGCGGGTAGCTCTGCCCTTGTGGGGAGGGGATGGGGGATCGGTGGCGGAAAGCTTGGAACCGTAGGGGAAACCGGCCCGCGCCAGCCCGCCACCCCGGCCCTTCCCACAAGGGGGAGGCCGCGCGCGGTCCTGCATCGTAGCTCCATATGCGTTAGCCTTACCACGAAGGGCGAGGGAGTGGTTCCCCACCATGATTCCATGGGCGGGTAGCCCTGCTCTTTACCCAGAGAGCCGACCGGCCCAGGAGAACCAAAGGCACTGGCCATACGGCGGTCCCCCGGAGTTTACAGAACTCCGGGCCGGTTTCTGCGCAGAAACCGGTGACGCCGCCGGCGCCGCTGCGCCCTTAGTCCCGCTTGGTCAGGCCGATCAGCCCGTCATAAATCGCCGTGGCCACCGGGTCGGCGCCCGGCGCATCGCTGTTCAGCCGGAAGGTGGTCGCGACCAGCTTGCCGCGCCCCAGCCGCTTTTCGATGATGAAGGCCCCGGGCTTGTGCACCCAGCCGACCACCAGACCGGCATGGACCCTGCCTTGAAACTCCCACGGCCGGAAGCCGACCATCAGCTGATGCGGCACGACGGGCGCAAACGACAGGTCGAACATCGGCCCGCCGGGCAAGTGGGAGAAGTGGCCGTCGCGGCGCAGCCAGCTGAAATTTCCGACCCAGTCCCCGCGCCAGATCGACCGGTGGCGATCGACCAGCTGATAGCCGGGGAAGCTGAAATAGCTGCCCGATTCCATGCCTCCCACGCCGCCCGGTTCCAGCTGCATCGACATCGGGCCGTCGCGGGGGGCAAGATCGTCGCGCAACCGGCCCGGCGCCTTGGCCACAAGCTGCAGGATGCGGCGGCCCGCGTGAATATCCTCGACCCGTGCGGCATCCAGGGTCGCGGTCACGAAGACCTCGGCCTCGCTCACCCCTGTCACGATATGGCCAAGGGCCGACAGCCGTTCGGCCAGCCCTTCGTCATCGGTCGCGCAGCGCACCGGGGTGACGCTTCGCGGGGCGTAAACCGACAGGGTTTCGCTGTTGCGGGCAAGCTCGGTCCCGTCCGGCGCGGTGAGGGTAAAGAGCGCATCCTGCCGGGACGACGGGGCACCGGTCGGGGCGCTGGTGACGATGGGCACCGGCAGCGCCTGCATCGGCGCGGTTTCGTCCAGCAGCGCACGACCGCTGTCTGATCCGAAGGACCAGTTCAGAACCGTCCCTTCGGGCAGGCGTGCGCCGCCGGTCGAGACGGTCAGGTCGAACCGCACCGGGTCGCCTGCCCTGGCGGCATGGCGGTTCAGGCCGGGCGACAGGACGATATCGGCATTCACGCGCGGCATGGCCGGGGCAAAGACCCTTGGGTTGCGCGCCATGTCCAAAAGCCCGTTGCCTTCCCAATGGACATCGGTGAATTCGGTGATGACATAACCCGCGATGGCGGGATGACGGCGCATCACCTCGATCTCGTGCTTCAGCCCCATCCACTGGTGCCACTGAACCGCGTCGATAAAGGCGGTGAAACTGCCGAAGACCTGACCCAGGCCCAGTTCGCGAAACCGCGCCTCGACCCCCTGCGGAAGGGCGACGCCGTCGGCCCAGGTGGCGCCATAGGCCATCCACCAGGGGTCCTGCCCGTCCTGCCGCAGCAGATCGGGCTGGGGCAGGCCCCACAGGCCGAATTCCGACAGGATCAGCGGCTCGTCCCCCTTGCGGGTGATGCCGGGGCCGGTGCCAAAGGTCCAGTCCGCCCCGGCGGCAAACTCTGCCGTCAGCACATCCCATTCCTGAAGCCGGTCGGTGGCGGTGCGGTAATAGTGATAGTCGTTGATGTCGGTCTTGACGTGGAAGTTCGGAAAGCAGGCCGAATTGTCGACGACCAGCCGTAGCGGGTCCTCGGCCTTGATCCAGTCGACCATGTCCGACAGCCAGGCTCTCTGGTCGGCCACTTCGCGCAGGCGCGTGCCCCAGTCTTCATTGATCAGGGTCCAGATAATGATCGACGGATGGTTGCGGTCACGGGCAAGGATGCCTTCTATCGTCTGGCGCAGACGGGCGGCGCTGGCAGGGGTAAAGGTTTCGATGTTCGGGATCTCGGTCCAGATCAAAAGGCCAAGGCGGTCGGCAACCTCGTAATAGCGGGGGTCGGGCACCTTGATATGGCAGCGCAGGCAATTCAGGCCCATGGCCTTGGCCTTGCGGGCCTGATCTTCCAGAAGGGCCAGCGATGGAGGTGCGCCAAAACCGTCGGGGTAATAATCCTGATCCAGCGCCCCGCGCAGATACAGCGGTGCGCCGTTCAGCCACAGGCAGCCCTCGCGCGCCTCGATCCGGCGGAAGCCGAAGGTTTCCAGCTGCGCGTCGGCCTCTTCCCCCTCGACCAGCAGCGTGGCGGCCAGAGTGTAGAGCGCGGGGCTGTCGGGCGACCAGGGCTGCGGGTCGGGCAGGGTCAGGGAATGGGTCAGTGTCGCGCCACTGATGGCGACGGTCGCGTCATGCACGACATGGCCTTCAGCGTCGGCGATCTCAATCCGCAGGTCGGCGGTCGCGGCGGCGGACAGGCCGAGGGTCAGATCAAGCCGCCCGTCGGGCCAATGGGGGTCAAGCCGAAGGCTGTGGATGTGGCAATGGGGCCGGGCCTCCAGCCGCACCGATTGCCAGATGCCGCCCTGGGGGCCGTACCAGCTTTGCTTGCCATGGGGGATTTCGGCGAAATCGGGCAGGCCGTGGCTGCGATGGCCGTCGGGCAGGCTCGCTTCGACCTCCAGCCGGTTGGTGGCGCGGATCAGGTCCGGCGGAATCACGATCTCGAAGGGCAGATAGCCGCCTTCGTGGCGCCCGATCTCGACCCCGTCCAGGCGAATGACGGCACTGTCGCTGACCGCACCGAAGCAGATCGCGACATAGCGGCCCTGCCAGTCCGGGGGGATCGCGATATCGCGGGCATAGGTCGCGCGGCCAAAGCTGACCGCCAGTTCGGGAAACAAAGCCTGCCAGTGGGCGGGCACCCGCGCCTTGTGCCAGCCGGGCTGGCTTTCGTGCCGAAAGTCCCAGACCCCGTCCAGCGATTGGGTGGGTCGGAGCGGCATGCGGATGGCGGCGGAAAGGGCGGGCAGAATGGTCATGGAACGTCCTTCGGATCAGCGTCCGGTTTGGTAAATGTCGTCAGGCGGAAAGGCCGGGGTCCGGGCCTGCATCAGGAAGTGGAGAGCGCTCACTTCTGTCGGAGGCGGGAGGCAACCGGACTGTTGGCCCGGACCCCGATCCGTTGGCCCGAACGCATCGCGCTCGGGCCAACGGCAACTCAGCGATTGCGCCGCAGGATCTGGTCGGTGCTGTCCTGCATTGCGGCGACCGCATCTGCGGGCGCGGCGCCGGTCAGCCACATGGCGGTCAGTTCCGTCACCAGCCCGTCATAGATGGCACGGGCGTTCTGCACCGCCGGGATGGCGCGGGCATGGTCAGCCGTTGCGGCAAATTCCGCCCGGTGCGGCAGGGCCGCGAATTCCGGGCTGGCGATCACGGACTGACGCACCGACAGGTGGCCGGTGCGCGACCATTGGAAGTCGTTGTCGTTCAGGAACTTCATGAAGGCGAGCGAGGCTTCGACTTCGTCCGCCGGGCGGCTGTCGTCCTTGGGCATCACCCACATGTGGCTGTCGGCCCAGACCGCGTCCTTGCCATAGATGCCCGGCACATTGGCGACGCGGTAGTTCTTCAGCGCCACCTGGCCGCCGGTTGCCTGCGCATTATAGGCATCGACCACCCAGGTTCCGTTCAGCAGGATGCCCGCCTCGCCATTCAGGAAGGCCTGTTCGGCACCGGCATAGTCAAGGGCACTGTTGGACAGTCCTTCGTCATACAGCGACTTGATCAGGGCGGCGGCCTTTTCGCCTTCGGGCGTGGCAATCGAGGCGGTCTTGCCATCGGCCGACAGGACATCGACGCCCTGCTGCCACATAAAGCTTTCCCACAGCCGGACCATCATGCCTTCGTTGCTTTGCCCTTCGGACGCGATGAAGGTCTTGCCGGTCTTCTCCTTGAAGGTCTTGCCCATCGAAATCAGCTCTTCGGGCGAGGTTGGCATCTTGGGCGAGCCATCGTCATTCACCAGACCCGCCTGCGCCATCAAGTCCATGTTGACATGAAAGAGGATGGCATGAAGGTCGAAGGGCAGGGCATAGACCGTGCCGTTGCGGCTGGCGTTGGACAGGGCGGCGGGCACATAGTCGGCAGTGTCGATGCCGACCTTGGCAAAGCCGTCGCCCAGCGGTGTCAGAAGCTCGCGGTCGCTGAAGTTCGGCAGGACCGAGGCGTGCATGACGGCAACATCGGGAATGTTCCCGGTCGAATAGGTTGCGGTCAGCTGGTCATAATAGGTGCCCCAGTCGACGGTCTGGGTCACGACCTTGGCGCCGATCGTGTTTTCGGCGTTGAACTTGTTGACCAACGCCGTGATGATCCCGCATTCGCCGTTGGCGGCGTTGACATCGGTCACGGTGCCATAGTCATTCTGGCAGTCGCCGAAAAAGCGAAAGAAGCTGATCTCGGCGGCCGAGGCCGCACTGGACAGTCCGCTGACCAGCGCGGTGGCGAGGGCGAGCCTCGTCAGGGTCTTTTGGGAAAGCATCATATCTCCTCCGTTGCGATGCGTGGTTCTTGCCGCCCCGGACCGATGCGGCCGGGGCGGGGTAATGGCGGTTACTTTCCTGCCCCCATCGCCACGCCGGCGACGATGTAGCGTTGAAAGATCAGGAACAGGGCGATGATCGGCAGGCTGGCAAAGACGGCCGAGGCCATGACCGCGCCCAGCCCCTGCGACTGGGCAAAGTTGCCCTGGATTGATGCAAGACCCACAGTGACGGTGAACATGTCGGCCTTGGTCGCCGACACCAGCGGCCACAGGAAGTCGTTCCAGGCATAGATGAAGGTAAAAAGGCCAAGCGTGGTCAGTGCGGGCACCGACAGGGGCAGCATGATCCGCCAGAAGATGGTGAAATGCGATGCATGGTCCAGTTCGGCGGCTTCCTCCAGCTCGCGCGGGACGGCGCGGAAGAACTGGGTCATCAGAAAGACGCCGATCGGCACGGCGACGCGCGGCAGGATCAGCGTGACATGGCGGTTGTGCATCCCCCAGTCGGCGAACATGGTGAACAGGGGAATGAAGACCGCCTGTTCCGGCACCATCAGCCCCGCCACGACCGCCACGAACAGGGTGCGCCGGAACGGAAAGTCAAGCCGGGCAAAGGCGTAGCCCGCCAGAGACGACACGACCAGAACCGCCAGCGTCATGCTGACCGACACAATCAGGCTGTGCATCAGCCAGTTCGGAACCGTCGCCAGCCGAAGAAGGTCGGCGTAATTGTCCAGCGTGAAGGGAACGGGCAGGAAGCCGGCGGTCGAGCGCATCAGTTCGGCATTGGGTTTCAGCGACATGACCAGAACCCAGACCACCGGCACCAGCCACAGGATGGCCAGTAGCGTGGTCGCCCCCAGGATTGCGCGGTCGACCCAGCGCTGGCCAGTGTTCTTGCGCGGCGTGCTCATGCGTCTTCACCTTTCTTGCCAAGCCAGAGTTGCAGCATGGTGAAACCGATCATCAGGACAAAGAGCGCCATCGCCATCGCCGAGGCATAGCCAACCTGCCAGTCGCGAAAGCCAGAGTCGTAGATGTACTGGACCATGGTCCGGGTTCTGTTCGCCGGGCCGCCCTGCGTCATCAACACCGCCTGGCCGAAGATCTGGAACTGGCCGACGATCTGCAGAACGACCACCATCAGGATCGTCGGGCGGATCGAAGGCAGGGTGATCCGGCGCAGAACGGTAAAGCGTGACGCATGGTCCAGTTCGGCGGCCTCATAGAGCTCGGGTGAAATCTGGCCCAGTGCGGCGATGAACAGGGCCATGGGCAGGCCGACGCCCCACCAGATGGTGGTCAGTGCAATCGACGGCATCGCCAGCACGGGATGGGCCAGAAAGTTCACCGGCTTGACGCCAAGCCAGGACCAGAGCGGCATGAGAAGGCCCTTGTCCGCCGACAGAACCATCGACCAGACCAGCGTGACTACGGTCACCGAAAAGACAGACGACATGAAAAAGACCGACCGCAGGACTGCGCGCAGACGGCCCGGCCCGTGCACCGCCAGCGCCAGGGCCAGCGCCAGCAACGTCATTGCGGGCACGGTGATCGCCACGAACAGCAGTGTGTTGCGGATCGTCCGCCAGAACAGGCGGTCGTGCCACAGGTCTTCGTAGTTCAAAAGACCGATGAACTCGCGGTGGCCACCGGCCAGTTCCCAGTCATGCAGGCTGATCCACATGCCCTTGAACAGGGGAAAGACCAGGAAGGTGGCATAGAGCACCAGAAACGGCGCCAGGAACAGAAAGGCCGTGCCCGGCGCACGCCGACCGGCTGTTGCCGCACCGCCGCTCATGCCGCGCCGCCGTCATGGCAGGTGATCGCGCGGCCTTCGCTGTCGAAGACATGGCGCTGGCCGTCCGTCAGGCCCAGCCGGATCGGCGCGCCGACCCTCGGCTGTCCCGCCCCGCGCCATTCCGCCACGACGGCGTCGCCGCTAGAGAGGGTCGCGTAGATCAGCTTCACATTGCCCAGTTCCTCGACCAGATCGACCTGGCCGGCGATCGGGCCCGCATCGTCCAGGGTCAGGGCATCGGGGCGCAGGCCCAGCGTGACCTTGTCGCCATTGGCGCCGCTGGCCACCCTTACCGCAATATGTGTGCCGCCGGCCTCGATCATCGCGTCCTTGCCGGTCAGGCCCGACAGGCGACCGGGCAGAAGATTGATTTTCGGCGCGCCCAGAAACCCGGCGACAAAGCTGTTTGCCGGGCGTGTGTAAAGGTCGATGGGCGATCCGACCTGCTCGATCCGGCCTGCCCGCAACACGACGATCCGGTCGGCCATGGTCATGGCCTCGGTCTGGTCGTGGGTGACATAGATCATGGTGGCGCCCAGCCGGTGGTGCAGGCGGGCGATTTCGGTCCGCATCTGCACACGCAGGGCGGCGTCCAGGTTTGACAGGGGCTCGTCGAACAGAAAGACCTTGGGTTCACGCACGATGGCACGGCCGATGGCGACCCTCTGGCGCTGGCCGCCCGACAGGGCGCGGGGCTTGCGGTCCAGATAGGGCTCCAGCTGCAGGATCTGCGCAGCGCGGGTCAGGCGGGCCTCGATCTCGGGCCGGGATGTGCCGATGTTCTGCAGGCCGAAGATCATGTTCTCGCGCACCGACATATGCGGATAAAGCGCATAGTTCTGAAAGACCATGGCCACGCCACGATCCCGCGCGGCGACATTGTTGACCGACTGCCCGCCGATCGACAGATCGCCGCCGGAAATGCTTTCCAGCCCGGCGATCATCCGCAACAGGGTGGACTTCCCGCAGCCCGAGGGGCCGACGAACACGACAAACTCGCCCTCGGCAATGTCCAGCGACACATCATGGATGATGCGCGCTGCCCCATAGGCCTTTGAAACGTCTCGCAAGGAAACCCTGCTCATGCCACCTCCCCATGGTGTGAACTGGTTAACGTCAGTTATATTTATAATCTTCATAACCAGAGAATCACTTGCGATCAAGCGAAACCTTGTTGCCGTCTGAAAAGTGATGTTGAATGGGGGCGTAGAGGGAGTCAGGGTCAGACGTGCCGAAAAAGCCCACAATGATTGAAATTGCCGCGGCATGTGGCGTCTCGCAGGCCACGGTGTCACTGGTTCTGAACCATGCGCCCGGGACACGGATTTCGGCGGCGACTCGCCATCTGGTGCTAAAGAAAGCAGCCGAACTTGGTTATAAAACAACCTTGCGCGCCGATGGTCGACGTCCAGTTATCGCCATGTTGATCAATGAGGTGACCAGTACCCCCCATGTCGCGGGCCTAATCGAAGGCGTGTCTGACGCGGCAAATGATGCGGGTTACCTGGTCACGATCCTGCCTACAGCCAGCGACGACGAAACCGAATTGTCGGCAATCGAACATCTGGCCGCCCAACCGATTGCGGGTCTGATCTATGCCCGGCTGGTCACGCAGGAAGTTGTTGTGCCGCCGCAGCTGACCGGGCGCCCGTGCATCCTGCTGAACTGCTTTGCGGCGGGCGACCGGCTTCCTTCGGTCGTGCCGGGGGATCAGGCGGCAGGCTTTGCCGCGGCTCTGGCGCTGCTGGATGCGGGCCACCGGCGCATCGCCTATATCGGCGGCGAGGATATGCTGATGGCTTCACCCGAACGCCTGAAGGGCTACAAGCGGGCCCTGGCAACCCGCGATGTGCCGTTCGACCCGGCGCTTGCGCTTAAGGGCAGCTGGACGATCAAGGGCGGCTATCTCGGTCTGAAGAAACTGCTGGCGCTGCCCGATCCGCCGACGGCGGTCTTCTGTTTCTGCGATCGGCTGGCGCTGGGCGTCTATGCCGCGGCGGCTGAACTTGGGCTCGCGGTCGGGCGCGACCTGTCCGTGATCGGCTTTGACAACGAACCTTTCACCGCCGACATGCTGCCGCCGCTGACCACAATGGAACTGCCACATGCGGACATGGCGCGCCATGCGGTCGAGGAACTGGTCGCCATGATCCACAACCAGTCCTCGCCGCATTGGCCCAAGCGGATCAAGTTCGATTGCCAGATGATTGCCCGCGACTCGGTCGGCCCTCCGGCCCATCGGCGCGGCTGATCTATTCGGGAAAGCGCCATACCTCGGCCTCGCGCGCGATGTCACGGGCGGCGTCGCGCAATTGCGGGACCAGCGCTTCTAGCGTTGCAAGGGTGGTCTGTGCGGTTGTCGCTGTGACCGACAGGGCGCCGATGACCCGGCCCGCCGTACTTAAGATCGGGACGGCGGCACAGATGATCCCGGCTTCGTGTTCCTCGTCATCTAGCGCGTGGCCACGGGCGCGGATGCGGGCCAGATCCTCGGCCAAAGTGGTGCGGCTGGTGTGCGAACGGGCGGTAAAGGCGTGAAAGCTTTGCTGCCTGAGTGCCGCTTCCAGCGCGGCGGGGTCGAGGTGGGCCAGCATCGCCTTGCCGACTGCCGTGCAATAGGCGGGGCCGACCTTGCCCGCCTGACTGAACATGCGCACCGGGCTGCGGGCATCGCGCTTGTCGATATACAGGACCTGGCCCTGATCCAGTTCGGCCAGATGGATGGTCTTGCCCAGATCGTCCGCCAGCCGGTCGATCCAGGCGCGGGCGACGGGCGCCAGGCTGGATTGCGCCCAGGCCGCGTGGGCTAGCCGCACCAGCCGCAGGCCGGGGCGATAGGATTGGTCGGTCGGGTCCTGGGTCAGCAGGCCCTGGCTGGTCAGGGTTTGCAGCAGGCGGTGCAGCGTCGCGCGGGGAAAGGGGCTGGCTTCCAAAAGGTCGGAAAAGCGCGCGGGCCGCCCGTGGCTGACTACGAGATCCAGCACGTCCAGCGCCTTGCCTACCGTTCCGTCCGAAGAATTGTCCATGCCGTTCCGTTGGTGATTGTTGACAGGGACCAAGCATAGCGGCATATTTCCATTATTCAAGACATAGTTCCAAATAGTGGGACTTTGCGCATCCGACGAAGGAGGCCCCATGACATCCCCGGTCTTTCCCGATCTGCAGGGGGCATCAGTCTTTATCACCGGCGGCGGCTCGGGCATCGGTGCTGCTCTGACCGAGGCGTTCCTGCGTCAGGGCGCGCGCGTGGCCTTTGTCCAGCGGTCGGATGCCACGGGCTTTTGTGACCGGATGCAGGCGCTGACCGGCCAACGCCCGCTGTTCCTGCCTTGCGACATCACCGATACCGGCGCCCTGCAGGCCGCGATTGCGGATGCGGCCAAGGCGCAGGGTCCGATCCGGGTGCTGGTCAACAATGCCGCAAACGATCAGCGCCATGAGACCGGCGCGGTCACGCCCGACTTCTGGGATCAGGCCATCGCCATCAACCTGAAATGCTATTTCTTTGCCGCTCAGGCGGTGATCCCGGGCATGAAGGCCATGGGTGGCGGGTCGATCGTCAACTTTTCCTCGATCAGCTACATGATGGGGAATGCGGGCTATCCGGTCTATACGACCGCCAATTCCGGCATCAACGGCCTGACCCGTAGTCTGGCGCGCGAATTCGGGCCCGACCGTATCCGGGTGAATGCAATCGCCCCGGGCTGGGTTCTGACCGACAAGCAAAAGGCCCTGTGGGTGACGCCCGAGGGGCTTGCGGCACATCTGGCGCGGCAATGCCTGCCCGATGCCCTGGCGCCCGAGGATATGGCGGGCGGTGTCCTGTTCCTGGCTTCAGACGCCTCGCGGGCGATGACCGGGCAGGCGCTGGTCATTGACGGCGGCGTGGTGGTGACGGGATGAGCGGGCAGGGTCATGCGATTGCACCGGACTGGATTGCCGTCGACTGGGGCACCACCCATCTGCGCGCCTATGCGATGGGGCCGGGCGGCATTCTGGCCGAGGCCGGGTCGGATGCGGGCATGGGGTCGCTGGCACCCGACCGGTGCGAAGCGGCGCTGCTGGCGCTGATCGGCGGCTGGTTGCCCGACGGGCGGCGGACCGAGGTTCTGGCCGCTGGCATGGTCGGCAGCCCGCAAGGCTGGGTGTCGGTGCCGACCCGTTACGTGCCCTGCCTGCCGGTGGATGGCACGGGCCTGATGCCGGTGCCGACGGCTGATCGGCGCCTGTCGGTCATGATCGTGCCGGGGCTGGGTCAGGCCAGCCCGCCGGATCTGATGCGGGGGGAAGAGGTTCAGATCGCCGGGGCGCTGCGCCTGTTGGGCGATTATGACGGGGTCATCTGCCTGCCGGGCACCCATTGCAAATGGGTCCAAGTCAGCGCGGGCGAAGTCGTCAGTTTTCAGACTTTCATGACCGGCGAGCTGTTCGCGCTTTTGTCGACCAGGTCGGTCTTGCGTCACGGGATCGCCGATACGGGATGGGACGACGCGGCCTTTGCCATGGCGCTGGCCGATGCGCAGGCCCGGCCGGAACGGCTGGCGGCCTATCTTTTCGGTTTGCGTCCCGCCTGGATCAGCGCGGGGCTGACCCCGGCGCAAGGGCGGGCGCGGCTGTCGGGCCTGCTGATCGGCGCCGAACTGGCGGGCGCGCGACCCTATTGGCTGGGGCAGAGTGTGGTTCTGGTCGGCTCGCCCGCGACAACGGCGCCCTATGCCACGGCGCTGGGCCTGCAAGGCGTCACCCCGCGCATCCTGCCCGCCCGTGACTGCACCATTGCCGGACTGAACAGCGTAAGGAGCCGCGCATGACCATCCACCTGCCGCTGATCGCCATCCTGCGCGGCCTGACCCCGCCCGAGGCGTTGCCGGTGGCCCGCGCCCTGATCGGTGCGGGCATTACCCAGATCGAAGTACCGCTGAATTCACCCGATCCGTTCGCCTCGATCGCTGCCATGGCCGGGGCGCTGGGCGATCAGGCCCTGATCGGCGCGGGCACCGTGCTGACCGTGGATCAGGTGGCCAAGGTCGCCCGCGCGGGCGGGCGGCTGGTCGTATCGCCGAACGCCGACCCGGTCGTCATCGCCGCGACCCGCGCCGCCGGGCTGGCCAGCTGGCCCGGGGTCATGACGCCCACCGAATGTTTTGCAGCTATTGCGGCGGGCGCCAGCGGGTTGAAACTGTTCCCCGGTTCGCTGATCGGGCCGGCGGGCCTGAAGGCGATGAAGGCGGTTCTGCCCCCTGATATGCCTGTCTATGCCGTTGGCGGTGCTGGCCCGGACAATTTTGCCCAGTGGCGCGCGGCCGGCGCCGACGGGTTCGGCATCGGCACGGCGCTTTATACGCCCGGTCTGTCCGTGGACGAGGTCGGCATCCGCGCCGCCCGGATCGTTGCCGCCTGCCGCGAGGTCTTCCAATGAACATCCACGACAACCGCCCTTGCGGCCTGGGCGAAGGACCGCTGTGGCATCCCGAGCGCGGCCAGCTTTACTGGTTCGACATTACCGCCAGCCGGATGCTGACCATCAGCGATGCGGGGCCAGAGGAGTGGCACTTTCCCGATATGGTGTCGGCAGCGGGCTGGGTTGACCGTGACCAGCTGCTGGTTGCCGGGGAACGTGGCCTTTTCCTGTTCAATCTGGCGACGGGTGCCAGCAAGCCCGTGATGAGGCTGGAGGCCGACAATCCCGTCACCCGCTCGAACGACGGGCGCGCCGATCCGCAGGGCGGGTTCTGGATCGGCACGATGGGCAAGCAGCTGGAAAAGGGCGCAGGCGCCATCTACCGCTATTATCGGGGCGAATTGCGCAGGCTTTTTGCGCAGATCACCATCACCAACGCCATCTGCTTCAGCCCTGACGGACGGACCGCGCATTTCACCGATACGGTGACGGGCCGGGTGATGAGGGTGGCGCTGGATGCGCAGGGCTGGCCGGTGGGCGAGCCGCAGCTTTACCTTGATCTGGCACCCGAGGGGCTGAACCCCGATGGCGCCGTGATCGATGCCGAGGGGCGGATGTGGCTGGCCGAATGGGGTGCGGCGCGGGTCGCGGCCTATGCGCCGGACGGGGCGCGGGTGCAGGTGGTCAGCTTTCCGGCGCCCCATTGTTCCTGCCCGGCCTTTGGCGGTGCGGACTTGACGACCCTTTTCTGCACTACGGCGCTGCAGGGCATGGATGATGCGGCGCGCGCCGCCTTTCCGCAGGCAGGCATGACCTTTGCCGCGGCGGGCGTGGCCAGGGGGCAGGCGGAACATCGGGTGATCCTGTAGCCTCTGCCGTCAGTCGGCGGTAAAGCGGAATTCCATCCGGTGCTGATAGGTCTGGCCGGGGCTGAGGGTGCTGGACGGGAAATGGGCATGCTGCGGCGTGCCTGGGTATTTCTGCGTTTCCAGCGTGAAGCCTGCGTATTTGCACAGGGGCTTGCCCTCTTTGCCGATGGTCTGGCCGCTCAGATAGCCGCCGGTATAGAACTGCAGGCCCGGTTCGGTCGTGGCCAGCGTCAGCCGTCGGCCAGAGGCGGGATCATGCGCCTCTACCACCGGCCCGCCGGTCTTCAGGCACCAGTTATGGTCATAACCCGTTCCGCCCAGTTCAGGTGCATCGATGTCCCTGCCGATGGGTTTTGCCGATGTGAAATCAAAGGGTGTGCCGGTGACCGGCCCTATCTCTCCGGTCGTCAGCAGCTGATCGTTGACGGGGGTATAATGGTGGCTGGCCATGTGGACGGTCTGGCCCAGAACATCGCCCGACCCATGGCCTGCAAGGTTGAAGTAGGAATGGTTGACCATGTTCATCAGCGTGGTCCGGGTGGTTTCGGCCTCCATCGTGATGATCAGGCGGTTGTCGGCGGTCAGCCGATAGGTGGTGCGCAGATGACATTCGCCCGGATAGCCCATGTCGCCATCCGCCGACATGGCGGTGAACGTGACGCAATCGGCGGTCAAATCGCCGATCGACCAGAGTTTGCGATCAAAGCCCGCGCGCCCGCCGTGCAGGTGGTTGGCGCCTTCGTTGCGGTCAAGCTGATAGTCGGTCCGGTCCAGGGTGATCTGCCCGTTCGCAATCCGGTTGGCATAGCGGCCGCAGGTCGCCCCAAAGAAATTGTCCGACGCCTCATATTCGGCCAGGCTGTCGAACCCCAGGACGATGTCGGCGCAGGTGCCGTTCCGGTCGGGCACGTAAAGTTCGGTCAGCCGCGCGCCATAAGTTATAAGCCGCGCCGTCACGCTGCCATTGGACAGGGTGACACGCTGCACGGCATCGCCCGCCTGCAACCGGCCAAAATGGTCCGCGCCGGTCAAGCGTCGGCTCGTGGGCGGGTGACCGACTGGCGTTCGATCAGGTCGCATTCCAGCTTGACCACGGGATGCCGGTCCGCGCCCTTTGTCGCTGCCTTCCGCGAGACCTGTTCAAAGGCCCAGACGCCCATGGCCCGCTGCGGCAGGATCAGTGTTGTCAGCTGCGGGTGAAGATGGCGCGAGATTTCTTCGTCGTCGAACCCGACGACCGACATGTCATCGGGAATGACCAGGCCCGCCTCTTTCAGCGCCTCGAAACAGCCGATGGCCATACGGTCGTTCTGGCAAAAGATGGCGGTCGGGCGTTCGGGCAGGGCCAGAAGCCGCCGTGTCGCCTCGTACCCCGCGCTGGCGGACCAGTTGCCTTCGACGACATAAGAGGGGTTCGGCGCGATGCCCGCCCCTTCCAGGGCCTTGCCATAGCCGCGCAGACGGTCGCGGGTTGCTTCCATCCAGGGTTCGCCGGTAATCGTGGCGATCCGGCGGTGGCCCTGGTCGATCAGATGCTGTGTCGCGCGCTTTCCGCCCGCAAATTCTGACGGAACAACAGCGGGATAGCGATGATCTGTCGTATAGCAGTTCAGCAGGATCACCGGCACGGTCAGGTCATCGAACCAACGGGGCAGGGTGACGCGACGGGTGAAGATCGTCATGTAGATCAGCGCGCTGATCCCGTGCTGGATCATGGTGCGGATCGTGCGTTCCTCGGCCTCGGGGTCGTTCATGGTCTGAGCGACCAACAGCACCTGCCCGTCCACCCACGACGCCTGCCGGACCCCGTCTATGGCCACAACCGCTTCGGGGCTGGTCGCCAGCTGGTCGACGACAAAACCGATGAACGGCCCCTGCGAACCTGCCACGACAGGCGGTTCGTCCAGATGGGCAAGGCCGGCGACGGCGTAGTTCAGGGCGCGCGCCGCCTCGATCACCCGTTCGCGGGTTTCGTCGGAAATCTTGACCCCCGGCGCACGGTTCAGAACGAACGAAACGGTCGCCTGGGAACAGCCCGCCATGCGGGCGATATCGGTCATGGTCGGGCGCCGCTGCCCCGTTGACGGGGCGCGTGGCTTGCGCTTCCTGTCCTGCCTTCCTGGGTCTGTTCCGTCTGCGCTCATTCAGGTTCGTCCCTGCGGTCATCCGCCGCCCGTTGAAACATCACCTAGCCGCTATCTGATAGGTCTGTCGATATCTGCGATCATTTATAGATATAAATTTATTATTGACTGATAATCATCAGTAACGCAAGCTGGGGATCGTGGCTGCGCATGCGGCCCATAGGGAGGAAAAGAAATGAGCATTTCACGTCGCGATCTTCTGATCTCTGCGTCCGTCGCCGCTGCCGCATCGGCCTTTGCCCGTGCCGCTTTTGCCGCGCTGCCGCCGCTGGCCAAGAAGGAAACCTACAAGGTCGGTTTTGCCCAAACCGAATCGAACAACCCCTGGCGCCTGGCCCAGACCGCCAGCATGCAGGGCGAGGCTGAAAAGCGTGGCTGGCAGCTGGTCTATACCGATGCCGCCGGATCGGCCGCCAAGCAGGTGGCTGACGTCAATTCGATGATCGCCCAGGGCGTCGACCTGATCTTCCTCGCGCCGCGCGAAGAAAAGCCGCTGATCCCGGCGATCATGGCCGCCAAGGGCGCGGGCATCCCGGTCATCCTGCTGGACCGCAACGTTGATCAGTCGCTGGCCTCGGCGGGCGAGGATTATGTCTGCTTTATCGGGTCCGACTTCATCGCGGAAGGGCAGCGCGTTGCCGAATGGCTGGCCAAGAACGCGAACGGCAAGTCGAAGATCATCGAACTGGAGGGCACGACCGGATCGTCGCCCGCCAATGACCGCAAGAAGGGCTTTGACGACGCGATCACGGCGGCGGGCGGCTTTACCATCCTTGCCTCGCAAACCGGCGACTTTGCCCGCGACAAGGGTCGTCAGGTCGCCGAAACCCTGCTGCAGGCCCATCCGGACGCCGACATCATCTATGCCCACAACGACGAAATGGCCATTGGCGCCATCTCGGCGCTGGAGGCTGCGGGCAAAGTTGCCGGCAAGGATGTTCTGGTCCTGTCGATCGACGGTGGCAAAGAGCTGGTGCAGCTGATCATCGACGGCAAGGTCGGCGCCTGCTGCGAATGCAGCCCGATGTTCGGGCCGAAGGCGTTCGATACCGCTGTGGCCTATGCCAATGGCGACAAGATCGACGGCAAGCTGATCAACCCCGACCGGTTCTTCGACGCATCGAACGCCGCGACCGAAATCGCAACGGCGTTCTGACGCTGGTCTTCCGGGCCGCCCCAGGCGCGGCCCGGACCTTTTCAAACCTGGCGCGGTCACCCCCGAACCCTGTCGGCAGCGGCAGGGAATTGGCGTAGGCTGCGCCTGACCCTGCCAGAGCCAAAGCGAGACCATGCAGCCAGCCCTGCTTTCCATGCAGTCCATCAACAAGCACTTCGGTGGCATCCCCGCATTGTCCGGCGCGTCGCTGACCGTCGCGCCGGGCGAGGTTCATGCGCTGATTGGCCAGAACGGCGCCGGGAAATCGACCCTGATCAAGGTTCTGACCGGCTATCACCGCAAGACCAGCGGCGACGTGACGTTCGAGGGGCGCCCGTTCGAGGCCGCCTCTCCGCGCGCGGCGCAGGATGCGGGGATCAGCACGATCTATCAGGAAATCAATCTGGTGCCGATGCGGTCGGTCGCCGAAAATATCTGTCTTGGCCGCGAACCCCGGCGCATGGGCCTGCTCGACTGGCGGGCGATGCGGGCAGAGGCCGGGCGGCTTCTGGGCCGGTTCGGCATGGAGATAGACCTGGATCGCCCGCTGTCGGACTATTCCACCGCCACCCAGCAGATGGTCGCCATTGCCCGCGCCATCGGCTTTTCGGCGCGGCTGGTGATCATGGATGAACCGACCTCGTCTTTGGATGAACGCGAGGCGGGGGTGCTGTTTTCGGTGATCCGGGGGCTGAGAACCGATGGCGTGTCGGTTCTGTTTGTCAGCCACCGGCTGGATGAACTTTACGAGGTCTGCGACCGGGTGACGATCATGCGCGACGGCCAAACGGTGCGCGTGGCGGATATGGGCGACATCACCAAGCTGGAACTCGTCTCGACCATGCTGGGGCGCGATGTGGCGCGGGCGGCGGGTAAGGCCACCGGCTTCGGCGTGCCGGGCCGGGCCCCGGGGGCAGAGCTTTTGCGGGCCGATGGCCTGTCGGACGGGCGTCATGTGCGCAATGTGGGCCTGTCGGTGGCCGAGGGTGAGATTGTTGGTCTGGCGGGGCTTTTGGGCGCAGGCCGGTCGGAAACCGCGCGGCTGATCTTTGGCGATACGGGCGCCGCGGGCGGGGCCATGCAGCTTGCCGGTCAGACCCATGCGCCAACCCGACCGGGTGATGCGATTGCCGTCGGCATGGGATTCTGCACCGAGGATCGCAAGGTCGAAGGCATCGTCCCCGACATGAGCGTGATGGACAATATGATGCTGGCCTTGCGCCCTGCGCTGGGCCGCAGCGGTATTGTGGACGAGGCGCGGCAGGCCGAGATTGCCGCGCGGTTCATCGCGCAACTGGGTATCAAATGCACCGGCCCCCATCAGAAAATCCGCGAACTGTCGGGTGGTAATCAGCAAAAGGTGCTGCTGGCGCGCTGGCTGGCCATGTCGCCCCGGCTCTTGATCCTGGACGAGCCGACGCGCGGCATCGACGTGGGCGCCAAGGACGAGATTCAGAAACTGATCCGGTCGCTGGCCGATCAGGGGCTGGCGGTTCTGATGATTTCGTCCGAGTTGGAGGAGGTGATCGAGGGCGCAAACCGCGTCTTTGTCCTCCGCGAAGGGTTGAGCGTGGCCGAGATCCCCGCCGCCGCCCTGACAGAAGGCGCGGTTCTGGCGGCGATGGCCGAAGGGCGGCAGGCATGAAGGGCCTTACAATGCTGGTTGGCCGCTACCCGACCGCCATGGCCCTGGCGCTCTTGATCACCTTTAACCTGGCGGTCACGCCGAACTTTGCCACCCTGCAGACGCTGAACGTCAACCTGACACAGGTCTGCACCATCGTCATTGTCGCGGTCGGCATGACCCTGGTCATCGCCACCGGTGGTATCGACCTGTCGGTCGGGTCGTTGATGGCGATTGCGGGTGCGCTGGCGCCGATGATCTTCATGGGCAAGCTGGTGGCGGTCGGCTCGATCCACGCCGCCGTGGCGCTGGCCATGTTCGTCGCGGTGGCGGTGGCGGCGCTTTTGGGTGCCTTCAACGGCTGGCTCATCTCGCGCTTTCGCATCCAGCCGATTGTGGGCACGCTGGTCCTGTTCATCGCCGGGCGGGGCATTGCCCAGGTGATGACCAACGGCAACCTTCAGGTCTTCAAGGTGCCCGAGTTTCAGGTGATCGGCCTCGGCCGGGTCTTTGGCCTGCCGGTGCAGGTGATCCTGATGGCGGTGATCGTGGCGGCGGCGGCCTGGGCGCTGCGGCGTACCATTTTTGGCCGTCAGGTGCTGGCCATCGGCGGCAACGAACGCGCGGCGCGGCTGGCGGGGATTGCCACAACGCGGGTCAGGATCGCGGTCTATGCCCTGTCCGGCGCGCTGGCCGGGGTGGCGGGGCTGATCGTCATCGCCATCAACTCGGCATCCGACGCCAACCTGGTCGGTCTGGGGATGGAGCTGGATGCGATTGCCGCCGTAGCGGTGGGCGGCACATTGCTGTCGGGCGGGCGTGCGACAATCATCGGCACGCTGCTGGGGGCGCTGACCATCCAGCTGGTGCGCTATACGCTTTTGGCCAATGGCGTGCCGGATGCAGCGGCGCTGGTCGTCAAGGCGGCGATCATCATCGCGGCGGTCTGGTTGCAGGAACGGCGGCGGCGGGCATGAACGGGCGGCATCTTTTGTCCACCTATGGCGTGGTGCTGACACTGGCGGCGGTGATCCTGTTCGGCTGGCTGCGCTATGACCATTTCCTGGGTCTGTTCAATGTGCTGAGTGTCCTGCGCTACAATTCCATGTTTGCGCTGGTGGCGCTGGGCATGTGCTTTGTCATCATGACCGGTGGGATCGACCTGTCGGTCGGATCGGTCGCGGCGCTGGGCAGCGTCGCGGCGGCCTATGCCAGCCCTTACGGTCTGGTGCCGGGGCTGCTGGCGGGTCTGGGGGCCGGGCTGGCGGTTGGCACGCTGAACGGGCTGATTGTCACGCGGCTGAAGATCATGCCTTTCATCACCACGCTGGCCACCATGCTGGCTGCCAGCGGCACGGCGCTGCTGCTGGCCGGGAACCAGTCGGTCTCGGTATCCTATGACACGGCCTTTACCGCCCTTGGGCAGGGCAATCTTCTGGGCCTGCCAGTGCCCGCACTGATTGCGGCGCTGGCCTATGTCGCGGGGTCGGTCATCCTGAACCTGACCGCCACGGGCCGCACGGTTCTGGCCATCGGCGGGAACGAGGATGCGGCGCGGATGATGGGCCTGCCGGTCGGGCGCGTGACCTTTCTGACCTATCTTGCCTCGGGCGGCTGTGCGGGTCTGGCGGGGGTGATCCTGGCGGCGCAATTCGGCGCGGGCCAGCCGATCGAGGGGGTGGGGTGGGAACTGTTCGCCATCGCCTCGGTCGTTGTGGGCGGCACGCTTTTGACCGGGGGGGCGGGGTCTGTGGCGACCACTTTGGCCGGGGTCCTGCTGCTGGGCGTGCTGTTCAACATCCTGAACTTTGAAAACGGCAAGGGCTGGATTTCCCTGTCGGCCTATTGGCAGTCGGTGATCCGCGGCCTGTTCCTGCTGGCGGTTGTCCTGCTGCAGGCGCATCTGACCAACCGCGCAGCAGGGGGCAGGGCGGCCCGGTAAGGTGGGCGGGTTTGAGCGAGGTCGCTTCGCCAACCGAGGCCCGCCAAGCAATCGCCGCAGGGGTTACGGTCAATACCTCAAAGACATCCGAGCAGCTACGGACGCGAGACAGCGCGGACGTTCGGTCAGCGATGCAGGCGGCGGGCTCAGGCCTTTGCGGGTCGTGCGAGTCCTGTTGGGGCGATCATGCTTCAGCGGCAAAGCGCCCGGTCCAGCCTGTCCCATTCCTGCGCATCGCCCGGCAGGCCAAGGCGCAGCCAGCGGTCGGAATAGGGGAAAAGGCGCGACCAGATGT
>CAZKJZ010000029.1:0-3167 GCA_964553145.1 uncultured Frigidibacter sp.
CCCTATCAGCGCCCGCCCCTGTCCAAGGCCTATCTTCTGGGCGAGATGGAGCTGGAGCGGCTTTTCCTGCGGCCCGCCAGTTTCTGGGCCGATCAGAAGGTCACTTTGCGCCTGTCGTCGCGGGTGGAGCGCATCGATCCGGTGGCGAAAGAGGTGGTGCTGACGGATGGCGAGGTCATCGCCTATGACCAGCTGGCGCTGACCACCGGCTCGCGCCCGCGCAGCCTGCCTGCTGCAATCGGCGGCATGCTCGGCAATGTCTTTACCGTCCGCACCCTTGCCGATGTCGACCGGATGGCGCCCCATATCCGGGCAGGTGGCTGCGCGGTGATCGTCGGCGGCGGTTATATCGGGCTGGAGGCGGCAGCGGTCGCGGCGAAGCTGGGGCTGGACGTGACGCTTGTCGAGGCGGCGCCGCGCATCCTGCAACGTGTCGCCTCGCCCGAAACCGCGGCCTGGTTCCGGGCCCTGCATCAGACCCATGGCGTGACGATCATCGAAGGCACCGGCATCGACCGGCTGGTGGGGGACGGCGCGGTCAGCGCCGTGCGGCTGGCCGACGGGCGCGAACTGCCCGCCGATCTGGTCATCGTCGGCATCGGCATCATGCCGGGCAGCGAGCTGGCCGAAGCGGCGGGGCTGGCCATCGACAACGGCATCCGCACCGACGCGCAGGGCCGCACCTCGGACCCGGCGATCTGGGCGGCGGGCGATTGCGCCTCCTTCCCGCATGCGGGCGGGCGCATCCGGCTGGAAAGCGTCGGCAACGCCATCGACCAGGCCGAGACGGTGGCCGCGAACATGCTGGGCGCGGCACAGGACTATCAGGTCCGGCCCTGGTTCTGGTCGGACCAGTACGAGGTGAAACTGCAGATTGCCGGGTTGAACACGGGCTATGACCGGATCGTCACGCGGGCGGGCGAGGGTGGGGCGGTGTCCTTCTGGTACTATCAGGGCGACCGGCTTCTGGCGCTGGACGCGATGAACGACAGCCGCGCCTATATGGTCGGCAAGCGGCTGATTGAGGCGGGCAAGTCCCCCGACCCGGCGCTGATTGCCGATCCGGCGATCGATCTGAAGGCGCTTTTGAAGGCATGAGGATCATCGGCGGCGAACGGCGGGGCCTGAAGCTGGCCGAGGTGGGGGCGGGCGACCCCGCCGCCCATCTGCGCCCGACGACCGACCGGGTGCGCGAGGCGATCTTCAACCTGATCCTGAACGGACCCTACGGCAATCCGGTGCAGGGCGCGCGGGTGCTGGACCTTTTTGCGGGCACAGGGGCCCTGGGGCTGGAGGCCCTGTCGCGCGGCGCGGCGCGCGTGGCCTTTGTCGATGACGGGGCGGCGGCACAGGCGCTTTTGCGCCGCAACATCGGCCTGATGCGGGTCACGGGCGCGACCGATGTCTGGCGGCGCGACGCGACCCGGCTGGGGCCGAACCGCGATGCGCCCTATGGGCTGGTGTTCCTGGACCCGCCCTATGGCAAGGGGCTGGGCGAGGCGGCGCTGGCCGCCTGTCTTGGCGGGGGCTGGCTGGCCCCCGGCGCGCTGGCCGTGTGGGAGGAAAGCACGCCGCCCGTCCCCCCCGCCGGGCTGGCCCCGCGCGACCAGCGCCGCTATGGCGATACCTATGTCACGATCCTGACGGTCGGCGGCTGACCGCCTGCGTCCCCCGCAAAGCACAGTTTTCATCACATTTTGCGGCAAGATCGGCTGGCCGGGTTGAAACCCCCGCCGCCAGTACTTATTGCCACTCTCGTCTTGGAAGAAAGCGCATCCCCCGTGATCAGATCATTTCATCCGCAACCCATTCCCAGCCGCAACCCGGCGCCCGTTCTGGCGCTTGCGGGTCTTCTGGCCCTGACCGCCTGCGCCCAGCATGGCCCCGCAGGCCAGGTCAGCGACCCTTACGAGGCCGCCAATCGCCGCGCGCACAAGTTCAATCTGGCGGTCGATACGGCCCTTTTTGGCAACGGCCAGAAAAAGGGTGCCGTCCCGAAGATCCCCGAACCGGTGACGATCGCCTTTGGCAATTTCTCGTCGAACCTTGGCATGCCCAGCGCGGTTCTGAACAACCTCTTGCAGGGCAAGCCCGGCCCCGCGCTGCAGGATACGTTCCGCTTTGCCCTGAACACGACCGTCGGCATCGGCGGCCTTTTTGATCCGGCCAGCGCCATCGGGCTCGATGCCGAACAGGCCGACTTTGGCGAGACGCTTTATGTCTGGGGCGTGCCCGAGGGCAATTATCTGGTGGTGCCGCTCTGGGGGCCGACGACCGAACGCGACTGGACCGGTACGGTCGTCGATGTGGTGCTGAACCCGATGAATACCGTGCTGAAATGGCCCGACAAGGGCTATGCGGGCGTCATCACCCTGACCGGCAAGGCGGGGAACCGCCAACGGTTCGCCAAAACCTATGAATCTATTCTGTACGACAGTGCGGACAGCTATGCTGCCGCCAAGCTTCTGGCCATGCAGAACCGCAATTTCGAGCTTGGCGCCGAAGCAGAGGTGATCGACCCGAATGAGGACCCCTATGCACCGTAACCTGTCCCGCCGCTCGTTCGCGGCCCTTGCCGCCGTTCTTGGCGCCAGTACGCTCTTGCCCGCCCCGGCCAACGCCCTGACCGTCGACACGGCGCGGGCGCTGGTCGACAAGCTGATCGGCGAAATCAATGGCGTGATCAATTCCGGCAAGTCCGAAGGCGCCATGTATAGCGCGTTCGAGTCGATCTTTTCCCGCTATGCCGACGTAGACTATATCGCGGCCTCGGCCCTGGGCCCGGCGGGCAAGAAAGCATCTGCCGCAGAGAAGCAGGCCTTTACCGGGGCCTTCAAGCGCTATCTGTCGGTCAAATACGGCAAACGGTTCCGCGAATTCATCGGCGGCAAGATCGAAGTGAAGGATGCGCATCCGCTGAAAAGCTTCTACGAGGTCGTGTCGACCGCGAAACTGGCAGGGCAGGCCCCGTTCGAAGTGCGCTGGCATGTGTTCGAAAAGGGCGGCCAGATCCGCTTTTTCAACCTGATCATCGAAGGCGTGAACATGCTGGCGGCAGAGAGGACCGAGATCGCCTCGATGCTGGATGCCGAACGCGGCGACATCGGCAAGCTGATCGCCCGGATGAAGGGCTGATACCGGGGCAGGGGGCTCTGCCCCCGCCGCCC
>CAZKJZ010000029.1:3267-19661 GCA_964553145.1 uncultured Frigidibacter sp.
TGATCGCCCGGATGAAGGGCTGATACCGGGGCAGGGGGCTCTGCCCCCGCCGCCCTGGCGGGCGGCCCCCCGGGGATATTTCAGGACAGAAAATGTTGAGGGTCGGGACGGTTTGTCCGGCCCGTCAGTTGCCGTTCAGGATTCGTCGCAACAGGTCGCCCAAGCCGCCAGAGGGTTCTTGCGGCGCGGGATTTTGCGCCATCGGCTGATCCTCCGTGCCGGGGGCGGGGGGAGGGGCGGCCTGAACCGGCGGAGGCAGGTCCTCAGGGCGGATCATCGGCAGGGGGGCGGGTTCGATGCCCGCCTCGACCCGCGTCATGACCTCGTGCCAGATTTCGGCAGGCAGGCCGCCGCCGGTGACGCCCTTCAGCGGTGAATTGTCGTCATAACCCATCCAGACGCCGGTGACATAATCGGCGGTAAAGCCGATGAACCAGGCATCACGCGCCGACTGGGTGGTGCCGGTCTTGCCTGCAACCTGCCAGCCGTCCAGGGCCGCCCGGTGGCCGGTACCGCGTTCGACGACCTGGGTCATCATATAGGTCAGCTGACGCGCCGCCTCGGGCGAGATCACCCGTTCGCCTATGCCGCCGCCCTGGCCCATCAGCGGCTGATCGTCACCCTGAATCTGCAGGTCGATCAGGCCGTAGGGCTTGACCGACGAGCCGCCGTTCAGAATGCCCGCATAGGCGCCGGTCATGTCGATCAGCGTGGATTCCGACGCACCCAGCGCCACGGCGGGCCCATCGGCCAGCTTCGTGGAAAAGCCGAATTGCGTCGCGACCTGCCGCACCGCGTCCAGCCCCACCGCTTCGGCCACCCGCACAGTTGCGGTATTGACGGAATGGGCCAAGGCATCGGTCAGGGTGATGATGCCCTGAAAGCCCGGTTCATAATTCTTGGGGCACCAGTCGCCCGAGCCTTTGACAAAGATGCAGACCGGGGAATCGTCGACTGTCGAATTCATCGAATAGCCAAGGTCCAGCGCCGCGGCATAGACAAAGGGTTTGAAGGTCGATCCGGGCTGGCGCAGCGCCTGGGTCGCGCGGTTGAAGGCGCCCGCGCCGTCGTTCGACCGCCCCCCGACCATCGCCCGTACCGCGCCGTCGGCCGACATGACAATGACGGCGGCTTCGGTCTTTGACCCTTCCTTCAGCTTTTCGCTGAAGACCTTGGCCAGCGCCTCTTCGGCATCCTTCTGGATCTTTTGGTCCAGCGTCGTGTGGATGACCACATCTTCGGTCGTATCATTGGTCAGGAACGCCGGGCCGGATTCCATCACCCAGTCGGCGAAATATCCCCCCGCCTTTTGCTGCGCCGCGCGCGACAGGCGTGCCGGGTGGGCGATCGCCTCGTCATAGTCGGCCCGTGTCAGATAGCCCTGCTCCTGCATCAGTCCCAGGATCACCGCCGCCCGGTCGCGCGACCGTTCCAGATTGGCGGTTGGCGCGTAATAGGACGGCGCCTTCAGCAATCCGGCCAGCATGGCCGCCTCGGCCGGGCTGACATCATTGGCGGACTTGCCGAAATAGCGCTGCGCCGCCGCCTCGAACCCGCGCGCGCCCGCACCCAGATAGGGGCGGTTCAGATACAGCGTCAGCACATCGGCCTTGCCGTATTTGGCTTCAAGCGCCATGGCAAAGGGGATTTCCTTCAGCTTGCGCTTGACCCCGCCCGACCGGCAGTCGGCTTCATAGTCGCTTTCGCTTTTCCACCGTTTCGGGTCATAGGGCGTGCCCAGACACAGAAGCTTGGCCAGCTGCTGGGTGATGGTCGAACCGCCGTTGCCTTCGAACGGCCCCCGTCCTTCGGACAGGTTGATGCGGATGGCGCTGGCGATGCCGCGCGGGCTGACGCCGAAATGGCGGTAGAACCTTTTGTCCTCGGTCGCGATGATGGCGTTCAGAAGATAGGGCGACACGGTGTCCGAGGTGATCTGCCTGCCGAAAGTTTCGCCCCGCCAGGCAAAGACCCGGCCATCGCGGTCCAACAAAGTGACCGAGCCGCGTGTGCGGGCATCGATCAGACTGCCCAGCGGCGGCAGCTGCGCATAGTAATAGGCGGTCACTGCCATCAGGACGCCGCCCGTGACCAGCCCGACGCGCCAGCCGATGCCCCAGAGGATACGCATGAGATAGCGCAGAAGGCCCGTGATCAGCCGTATGACGATATTGCCGCCCGATCCCTTGCCGCCGCCCGGGCGTTTGCGGGGGGCTGGCGGCTTGCGTGGTTTTGGCGTCGGCTTTGGTTCAGCCATGCGCGGCGGTTCGTCGCCATAGCGCCGGTCAGCGACCAGCGGGGTCTTTCGTCCGCCCGAACGTGCCATCTGTGACTGCTCTGTTGTTCCCGGGTCTGCCGCCCTGGGCCAAGCATATCCTGTTCATGCGCGGATGTGGAGAGTCCCGCAAGGGCCGATTCCTTTGCCGATTGCCTAAATAATCATCCATTGATCCGTCTGCTGCCCAAAAAACAGGATTTACCGGTCGGGCCGACCCTGACCAGCCCGCCGAATCTTGTCTTGCTGCGCTGCGGCAGCCCTGATGCCGCCGGGATGGTGGGTGCAGTCCCACGGCTGATGACAAAAGGAGGCAGGGGTGAAACTGATTATTGCTGCGATCAAGCCCTACAAACTGGACGAAGTGCGCGAGGCGCTGGTGGGTATCGGCGTCAGAGGCATGATGGTGTCCGAGATCAAGGGGTTCGGGACCCAGTCGGGTCATACGGAAATCTACCGGGGCGCCGAATATACGGTCAGCTTCGTGCCCAAGATCAAGCTGGAAGTGGCCGTGGCCGACAGCCTGGCCGACGAGGTGGTCGAGACGATCGCCAAGACCGCCCGCACCGACAAGATCGGCGACGGCAAGATTTTCGTTCTGGATCTGGAACAGGCGCAGCGGGTTCGCACCGGCGAAACCGGCGATGACGCCCTTTAAGGACATGGGGAAGGGGACCCTGACATGAAAAATATGATGAAACTTGGCAGCCTGGGGGCGTTCGGCGCCGCCTTGCTGTCCGGCCTTCCGGCGCTGGCGCAGGACGCCGCCACCACAGGCCCGATCAAGGCGCCCGATGCGGCTGCCATGGCGGGCATGGTCGACAAGGGCGATACGACCTGGATGCTGGTCTCGTCGGCCTTGGTGTTGCTGATGTCGATCCCGGCGCTGGCCCTGTTCTATGGCGGGCTTGTCCGCACCAAGAACATGCTGAGCCTTCTGATGCAGGTCTTCATGATCGTCGCCCTGGCCGCGATCATCTGGGTGGCTTACGGCTATTCGCTGGCCTTCACCTCGGGCGGGCCTTACATCGGCGGCCTCTCCAAGGCCTTCCTGGCGGGCGTCAGCGTTTCGACCTATGCCGCGACCTTCTCGAACAATGTCTATATTCCGGAATATGCGTTCGTCATCTTCCAGATGACCTTTGCCTGCATCACCCCGGCGCTGATCGTCGGCGCCTTTGCCGAACGGGTGAAATTCTGGCCCCTGATGCTGTTCGTGGCGCTGTGGCTGACGGTCGCCTATTTCCCGATCGCGCATATGGTCTGGTACTGGGCAGGCCCCGACTTCCTGCCGGATGCGCCGACCGATTACGGCTATCTGTGGGGCAAGGGTGCCCTGGACTTTGCCGGTGGTACGGTCGTCCATATCAACGCCGGGATCGCCGGTCTGGTGGGCTGCCTTGTGATCGGCAAGCGCGCGGGCTACGGCAAGGAAAACATGGCCCCGCATTCGCTGACCATGACGATGATCGGTGCCTCGCTGCTGTGGGTTGGCTGGTTCGGCTTTAACGCCGGGTCGAACCTGGAGGCGAACGGTCTGGCCGCGCTGGCCTTCATCAACACCTTTGTTGCCACCGCCGCCGCCGCCCTGGCCTGGAGCCTGGTCGAACAGCTGCACCACGGCCGCCCCTCGCTTTTGGGTGCGGTGTCGGGCGCGGTTGCCGGTCTGGTCGCCATTACCCCGGCCTCGGGTTTTGCCGGGCCGATGGGGGCGATCATCCTGGGTCTGGCCGTGTCGCCGATCTGCTACTTCTTCGTCTCGGTGGTGAAAAAGGCCGTGGGCTATGACGACAGCCTGGACGTGTTCGGGGTGCATTGCGTCGGCGGGATCGTCGGCGCAATCGGCACCGCGATTGTCGCGGCGCCGTCCTTGGGCGGTCAGGGCTGGCTGGACTATACCCAGTTCCCCGCCGTCGCCGGCGAATACAGCATGAGCGGGCAGTTCATGACCCAGGTCAAGGCCGTTCTGGTCACGCTGGCCTGGTCGGGCATCGCCAGCTTTGTCCTCTTCAAGGCGATCGACATGGTGTTCGGCCTGCGTCCCTCGACTGATGACGAACGTCAGGGTCTGGACCAGACCTCGCACGGCGAAAGCGCCTATAACATGTGATCCTGCGGGGGCGGGCGCCCTCCCTGCCTGCCCTTGCAAACGAAGCGGCCCGCGTTCGGATGAACGCGGGCCGTTTTGGTTTTGGGTGCTTGCCTGCCGTCGGTCAGGCAATAACCTTCGCTATCGCGGCGGCCAGAACCGGCACGGTCGCCTTGTTCAGCCCGGCGATGTTGATGCGGCTGTCGCCGACCATATAGACCCCCGCCTCGTCCCGCAGCCGGATCACCTGCGCCTCGGTCAGGCCAAGGCGGCTGAACATGCCGCGGTGGCGGGCGACAAAGTCGAACCGGTCGGAATTGGTGGCGCGGCGCAATTCGTCGGCCAGCTGCTGGCGCAGGCTCAGCATGTTCAGCCGCACCTCCTCCAGCTCTGCCTTCCAGTCGGCAGTCAGGGCCGCATCCTCCAGGATCATCGTCACCAGCCGCGCGCCATGGTCGGGCGGAAAGCTGTAGTTCTGGCGGTTGAGGAAGTTCAGGTTGCCCTGCGTGACCGCCTTCAGCGACGCATCCCCCAGCGCGATCAGAACGCCGGTCCGTTCGCGGTAAATACCGAAGTTCTTGGAGCAAGAGGCGGCGATCAGCACCTCGGGGAAGCTTTGGGCGATCAGACGGGTCGGGCCTGCATCCTTGTCCAGACCGTCGCCAAAGCCCTGATAGGCCAGATCGACCAGCGGCACGGCACCCTTGGCCGCCAAGAGCGCGACCAGAGCCGCCCATTGACCGTCCGTCGGATTGGCGCCGGTCGGGTTGTGGCAGCAGCCGTGCAGCAGGACGACATCGCCCGGCGCCACGCGGCCCAGATCCTCCATCATCCCCGCCTCGTCCACATCGCCGGTTGCCGGGTCGAAATAGCGGTATTCGGCCATCTTCATCCCCAGATAGCGGATGATCGACGGATGGTTGGGCCAGGTCGGGTTCGAGAGCCAGACCGTGGCGTCGGGTGCGGCCACGCAGATCAGTTCCAGCGCCTGCCGGATCGCCCCGGTGCCGCCAGGTGTTGCGACCGATGCGGCGCGGTCGGCAAAGCCCTGGCCCAGGATCAGCCCGACCATGGCGGCGTTATAGGCGGGCTCGCCCGCAAGGCCGGTATAGGTCTTGGTCTTTTCCGTTTCCCACAGCTGCCGTTCGGCGGCCTTGACCGCGCGCATGACCGGGGTCAGGCCCGTGGCATCCTTATAGACCCCGACCCCCAGGTCGATCTTGTCCGCGCGCGGATCGTCGCGGAACATGGCGATCAGTTGCAGGATCTTGTCCTGCGGCTGCGGGTTCAGGTTGTTCAGCATTTTCGTCCTTTCAGTCCCGTGCGACGCGAAGGTCGCCGTACATGCCCCATTCGGCCCACGAGCCGTCATAAAGCGCGTGATCGCGTTTGCCCATCCGTTCCAGCGCCAGGCAAAGAACCGCGGCAGAAACGCCGGACCCGCAACTGGTGATCACGGGTTTCGACAGGTCAGCCCCGGCGGCGGCAAAGACCTGCCCCAGCTCGGCCGGGGATTTCATGGTGCCGTCGGCATTCAGGACGCTGCGGAACGGCACATTGACCGCGCCGGGAATATGGCCCGACCGCAGGCCGGGGCGCGGTTCGGGTTCCTCGCCGCGAAACCGGCCGGGTGCGCGTGCGTCGATGATCGTGTGATCGCCCAGCTTGGCGGCGGCAGCGACCTGGGTCACATCCCTGACCAGATGGGCCTGACGCTGAACGGTGATGTGGCGGTCGCGCAAGGTCGGCGGCATATCCTCGATCGCGCGCCCCTCGGCCCGCCATTTCGGCAGGCCGCCATCCAGAACCGCCACATCCACCTTGCCCATCAGCCGAAAGGTCCACCAGACCCGCGCTGCCGAAAACAGGCCCGACCCGTCATAGACAACCACCTGATGGCCGTCGCCCACACCCATCGCCCGCATCCGGCTGATGAACATCTCGGGCGGCGGCGCCATATGCGGCAGGCCCGAGCGTTTGTCGGCAATCTCGTCAATGTCAAAGAAGCGGGCGCCCGGAATATGGCCCGCCTGATATTCGGCGCGGGCGTCGCGGTTCTGGTCGGGCAGATACCAGCTGGCATCCAGAATCCGCAGATCAGGGTCTTTGACATGGGCGGCGAGCCAGTCGGTAGAGACCAGGGTTCTGGGATCGTCAGCTGCCATGGCAATACTCCTTCCGTCCCTCCATAGCCGGGACAGGGATTGCCGCGCAAGAACAGTTGGTCGGCCTGCGCGACAGCGCCAAAGTCTTTCGCGCAGGCCGGTCGGGATTATTTGGCCATGGCCGACTTGATGATGCCGACGATCGCCATCAGCACGCCACCACCGACGCCGCCCGAGGCGACAGACGACAGGATCGATCCTCCGTCGCCACCGCCCAAGAGCGATCCCAGCACCTGCTGGCCGATGCCGCCGCCCAGAATGCCTGCGATCGAGTTGCCCAGCGGGCCAAGGTCAAGGTTCTTCAGGACCTTGCCAATGATATTACCGCCCGCCGCGCCCGAAAGCAGGCTGATGATCAGCTGTTCCATTTCACTCGTTCCTTCCCGTCGGGCCTTGTTGACCGGTATCCGAAGTGCCGGCCCACACACACCGGATGGGGCGACTGTGGCAGAAGGTCGCAAATCCGGCAACCGTTTCCCTTGGGGAAACTGTCAGCCCTGCTTCAGCAGGCGCTGCTTCTGGCGGCCCCAGTCGCGCTTGGCCTCGGTCTCGCGCTTGTCGGCCAGCTTCTTGCCCTTGGCGATGCCGATCTTCAGCTTTACCCGGCCCTTGTCGTTGAAATACATGGCCAGCGGCACCAGCGTCATGCCCTCGCGCCCGACCGCCTGCCACAGCCGCGCCCGTTCGCGGCGCGAGACGAGAAGCTTGCGCTTGCGTCGTTCCTCATGGCCAAAGACGCCCGCCTGCAGATAGGTGGCGATATAGGAATTGATCAGCCACAGCTCGCCCTCTTCGACCGAGGCATAGCTTTCGGCGATGTTGGACTGGCCCGTGCGCAGCGCCTTGACCTCGGACCCCATCAGGACGATCCCGCATTCCAGATCGCTTTCGATGAAATAGTCGAACCGCGCCCGGCGGTTTTCGGCGATCAGTTTTGAATTGGGGTCGGATTTCTCGGCCATGGTCCGGCTGAGATAGGCGAGAGAGGGGCGCCTGTCCAGACGCGCAGGTCCTGCCGGGTCGTTGCGCCCCTGCAAAAGGCCATCGGTCCGGCCACTACCGACCCGATCCCCGTGGCATCAGTGGCGGCGTCTGGGGATGAATGATGCGCGTCGGGCGACAGTGACTGCAGCTCTTGTCAGCGGGCTTGTCGCGGGCGGAAAGTGGCGCAGGATAGGTCGCTGCCCGACCCTCTCATGTCACGCGCATGTCAGCGTCCGGGCCTAGTGACAAGGGCGGTCCTATCCTGTATGGGGACGCGCCAGAGGCCGGGTGGACCATGGTGGTTGCGCCGCCCGGTCAGGAGGACGTGCAGATGAAGCCCGAGGTCTTTCTTCCCGACGATTACCGACCCGCGGAAAATGAACCTTTTATGAATGACCGGCAGCTCGAATATTTCCGCCGCAAGCTGATCGCCTGGAAGGACGAGTTGCTTGAACAATCCGCCGAGACGCTGGAAGGGCTGCAGGACAGCGCCCGCGCCGTGCCCGACATCGCCGACCGCGCCAGCGAGGAAACCGACCGGGCGCTGGAACTGCGCACCCGCGATCGCCAGCGCAAGCTGGTCAGCAAGATTGATGCGGCACTTCGGCGGATCGACAATGGCGAATATGGCTATTGCGAAATGACCGGCGAGCCGATTTCGCTGAAGCGTCTGGATGCGCGGCCGATCGCGACCATGACGCTGGAGGCGCAGGAGCGCCACGAACGGCGCGAGCGGGTTCACCGCGACGATTGATCCCTTTGCCCCCCGGGGCGTGCGGCATATAGACAGGACGCCGGGACCATCTGGTCCCGGCGTTTTCTTTGGGCGGGTCCATGGGCCAGATCACCATCCTTGGGGCGGGCATTGCCGGCCTTGCGACCGCGCTGGCCCTTGCGCGGCAGGGTCGCGACATCCGTATCCTGGAACAGGCCCCGGCCCTTACCGAGGTAGGGGCAGGTCTGCAAATGTCGCCCAACGGCATGGCCGTTCTTGGCGCGCTTGGCCTTGGGGATCAGGCCGCAGCGCTGGGAATGGCCGCCGAGGCGGTCGAGCTGGTGAATGGCGAAGGCGGGGGCCGGGTCGCGCGCATTGACCTTGGGCGGCTGGCGCCCCCGGGTGGCTTTCGCCTGTTTCACCGCGCCGACCTGATCGGCCTGCTTGCGGGGGCGGCGCGGGACGCGGGCGTGGCGATCGAACTTGGCCACAGGGTCCAAACCGTGCGCCTGACGGATCATGGTGCGGTGGCAGAGGGCGCGGGCGATCCCGTTCAGCCCCCGCTGCTGATCGGCGCCGATGGCCTCCAGTCCCGCGTCCGGGCCGCGCTGGAACCGGCCTCGGCCCCGTTCTTCACCGGGCAGGTCGCCTGGCGCGCTGTGATCCCGGCGGGGCAGGGCGAACGCATCCCGCCGGTCGCCCGCGTCTATATGGGCAAGGGCCGCCATCTGGTGACCTATCCGCTGCGCGGCGGGGCGTTGCGCAATATCGTCGCGGTCGAGGAGCGGCCGGGCTGGGTCGCCGAAGGCTGGTCGCAACCCGACGATCCGCAGGCCCTGAGCGCCGCTTTCGCGGGCTTTGTGCCCGAAGTGCGCGGCTGGCTGGACCGGGTCGAGGCGCCGAACCTCTGGGGCCTTTTCCGTCATCCGGTTGCAGCGCGCTGGCAGGCGCCGGGGGTGGCGCTGGTCGGCGACGCCGCCCATCCGACGCTGCCCTTTCTGGCGCAGGGCGCGAACATGGCGCTGGAAGATGCCTGGATGCTGGCGCGGGCGCTGGTGGACTTGCCGCTGGCGCAGGCTTTGCCCGCCTATCAGGCGGCGCGGCGGGACCGTGCGGTGCGGCTGGTGGCGGCGGCGGGCGCCAATGCGCGCGCCTATCATCTCTCGGGCACGCGGCGGCTGGTCGGCCATGCGGGCCTGTCCCTTCTGTCGCGCCTGGCGCCGGGCCTGATCGCCGGGCAGTTCCGCTGGGTCTATGACCATGATGTCACGTCGATGCCGACGCCTTGGCGCCCCGGCCCGCCTTAACTGCCCGCTAACCCAAAGCGCTGCATGATCTTGGCAAGGACATGGGCGCGAAAGGACGGCGGATGGACGGCGCGGGACCAGAAAGCATCGGCCTGATCGCCCGCAGGCTGGCGGCGCTGCGCGCCTCGGACGCGGCGGCAGGGGGCAAGGGCGGCGCCGGGTCGGCGCTGGGGGCGGCCATCGACCGCGCCGCCGCGCGCGCGGCGGAAAAGCAGTTCGCCCTGCCCGTGCGGCTAATGTCGCAATCCGCTGGCCGTCAGGGCGGGGCCGAGGTGGTCGAACGCCTGCCCGAACATGCGCTGATCCTTCTGACCGAAGGGGCGGGGGGCGCCATGGGCGTTGCCATCCTGTCGCACGATCTTCTGTCGGCCCTGACCGAGGTGATGACCCTGTCGCGGCTGGCCGACCGCACTCCGCCGCCACGCCGTGCCACGCGCACCGACGCGATGCTGGTCGCCGGTTTCCTTGAGGACGTGTTGCAGGGGCTGGACGGCGGTGCGGAGAGCGAGGCACCCTGGGCCATGGGCTTTCGCTTTGCCTCGCATCTGGCCGATCCGCGCCCCCTGGGGCTGATGCTGGACGAGCCTGCCTATCAGATGGTCACCAGCCGCTTTGCCCTTGGCGCCGACGGTCGGCGCGAGGGCGAGCTGACGCTGGTCTTTCCCGACCGTGCGGCGGCGGCGACGGCCGGGCCCGCGCCCGCAACGGACGATGCCGCCCCCGACTGGGAACAGCACTGGGCCGAGGCGCTGGCCCCCGCGCCCCTCCATCTGCACGCTGTCCTGACCCGGATCAGCCTGCCCCTGCAGACCCTCCTGACCCTTGACCCCGGCATGTTCCTGACCCTTCCCGCCGATGCCCCGGGCCGTGTGCAGATCGAAGGTGCGGATGGCCGCCTGATCGCTTTTGCTGCGCTGGGGCAGGGGGCGGGTCACCGCGCCATCCAGCTGGACACAGACACCGGGGCCGCAGACATGCCGCTGATCGCGCCCGCGCCCTATCCGGCCGAACGGTTTGATTCCTTCGACCTTGGCCGGATCGCCGCACCCGCGCCACAGGCCCATGCGGCAGAGCGGGCGGACCCGGCGCCAAAGACCAGCGACAGCCCGCCCCTGCCGCAACGGGCCAGCGCCTGATCCAGGGTATGTTCAAAAGAGGCTTGCCGGGCGGACGCGGGGCAGGCCCGCGCCTGTCGCCTCAGCCCAAAAGCGGGCGAAGATGTTCCAGATTATAGCCCCATTCGGCGGCGGTGCCGATCAGCTCGTCGGCCGGGCGCTCGCCCGCCTGGGTCAGGGCCCAGATGATCGAACAGCGGTTGCCCGTGGCGCAATAGGCAAAGACAGGCCCGTCGGCCTGCATCGCCGCCTTTTGCCCGGCGATCAGCGCGGGTGGAAACTGGCCGGGCAGGATCGGCAGGTCGACAAACTCCATCCCCGCCGCCAGCACCGCCTTTTTCACCTCGGCCGCGTGCAGGGCCGCGGGGATTTCGCCGTCGGGCCGGTTGCAGATGACGCGGACGAAACCCGCCTCCTTGATCCGCGCCACATCCTCGGGCGCGATCTGGGGCGATACGGCGTAGCTGTCGGTCAGATGGCGGATATCCATGCGGTGTCTCACAGGTCGTGTCAGCGGCCCGGCGGCACGGCGCAGCGCGGGTGCCCCGACCATAGCCGCCAGCATGGCGATAAGGAAGAGAAGACCGTTCCAGCCGCCAAAGGACAGCGAAGCCAGCGCCGGGCCGGGGCAGAGACCGGCGAGCGCCCAGCCGATGCCGAAAAGCAGGGACCCGATCAGCAGATCGCGGTCGATGGTGCCGGTCGGCGGGCCGGGCAGTGCGGCACCAAGGAGCGACCGCCCCTGACGCGCGGCCAGGCGCCAGGCGACGGCCATCGGCAGGATCGCGCCGCCAAGGACAAAGCCCAGCGTCGGGTCCCAGCGCCCGAACATATCCAGCCAGCCCTGCGCCCGAACCGTGTCGGTCATCCCCGACAGAAAAAGGCCGAGCCCGAAAAGGCCGCCTGCCAGAAAGGCCACCGCCCCCCGCATCAGATCGCCCCCAGAAGATGGCGGGCGACCAGCAGGGTTGCGATGCCAGCGCCCAGATAGGCCAGCGTCGCGACAATCCCGCGCGGCGACAGGCGCGACAGGCCGCAGACGCCGTGGCCCGACGTGCAGCCATTGGCCAGCCGGGTGCCAAGGCCGACCAGCGCCCCCGCCACCACAAGGGTCACGGCATTGCCGGTCAGATGGGTGGCCGCCGCCCCGCTGGCCAGGGCGGCGATCCCAGGCACCAGCACCAGCCCGGCCAGAAAGGCCAGCCTTTCGCCCGCATCGGCCCGGCCCGACCTGTCCACCAGCCCGCCGACGATGCCAGAGGCACCCATGATCCGGCCGTTGACCAGAAGATAGATCGCCGCCGCCAGCCCGATCAGCAGTCCGCCGCCAAACCCCCACGCCCAATCGACCATCGCTGCCCCCGTTTCATGCGCGGGCTTTATGCCGGGCCATCCGGTATCCAAGCAAGGGAAATAGCGGCGGCCCGCAGGTTTGACTTGCGTCAATGTGACCTTGGGCGCAGCCTGTAAACAGGGCTAAAGTCAGGAGAAACCCATGACCCAAGTCGACCGCCGCCGTAGCGACCTTACCGCCCGCAAGGCTTTCCTGCTGAAGCGCATGAACCGGATCGAGACCGAGCTTGACACACACGAGGCCCGCGATTTCGAGGAGATGGCGACCGAACGCGAGGGTGACGAGGTGCTGGAGGATCTGGGCCATGCCGCCCAGCAGGAACTGCGGATGATCGATGCGGCGCTGAAGCGCATGGATCAGGGCGATTATGGTGCCTGTGTGCGCTGCGGTGCCGAGATTGCCGAGGAACGGCTGGACCTTTTGCCCGCGACGCCCTTTTGCGCGCCCTGTGCCGCGCACCACTGACGGGATTGCCAAACGTATCGGCCTGACCGACACTCGGGCCTGACGGGCCGGAGTGAAAAGGCGGGGCAGCAGGCGTGGACCAGCATGTCACATATGAGGTGACGGGGGGCGTGGCCCTGATCTGCCTGAAAAAGCCGCCGCTGAACATTCTGGACCAACCGCTGCGGGCGGCACTTGCTGCGGCAATCGCCCGGGCCGCTTCTGATGCGGATGTTGGTGCTGTCTGTCTGGCGGCCACCGGGAAAAGCTGGTCGTTAGGCGGCGATATCGGCGCGTTTGACTTCCCCCCCCAGGCGCCGGTTCTGGCCGACCTCTGCCAGCGGATCGCTTCTTTGGACAGGCCGGTGATTGCCGCCCTTCATGGCTTGGTGCTGGGGGGCGGGCTGGAACTGGCGCTGGCTGCCGCCGTCCGGGTTGCCGGGCGCGACGCGGAACTTGGCCTGCCCGAGGTGAAACTCGGCCTCTGTCCCGGGGCGGGCGGCACCCAGCGCCTGCCGCGCCTGATCGGCGCCCCTGCCGCGCTGGAGATGATGCTGACCGGCGCGCCGGTCAGTGCCGAACGGGCACTGGTCTTGCAGCTGGTGGACCGGGTGGTGCCGGGCGATCCGGTGCGCGCGGCGCTTGATCTGGCCCGCGCCCATGTCGCGGGCCGCCGCCCCTTGCCCCCAGCAGGCGCACGTCTCTTGACCGGCGCCGCCGATCCCGACGCCTATCTGGCGGCGGTGACGGCTGCGCGGGGGCAGGGGCGGCCCCGGCATGATCTGGCCGCCCCGCGCATCATCGATCTGGTCGAGGCCGCGCTATTGCTGCCACCGGATGCGGGGTATCAGGCCGAACGCGATGCCTTTCAGGATCTGGCGCGGACCGCACAATCCCGCGCGCTCCGCCATCTTTTCCGGGCGGACCGGCGGGCGCGGGCACCCTTTGCCGGGGTCGGTGCAGCGGCGCTGGACAGGGTCGCGGTTGCGGGCCAGGGGCCGGTGGCGGCGGGGCTGGCGGGGGCGCTGGCGGCGGCAGGGGTGGCGGTGACGCTGGTCAGCCCTGACAGCGCCAGCCTGTCGCGCGGCCTGGCCCGGCTGGCGCGGGGCCAACAGGCCGCCGTTGATCGGGGTGCCCTGTCCGAGACGGCCCAGGCCGACGCCTGGGCGCGGGTCACGCCGGCGCTGGACTGGCCCGGGGCAAGCGACCTGATCCTTGACACGCTGCCGGACGATCCGTCCTTGCGTCCTGCGGGGCCGATGCCGGGTGCGCCGTGCCTGCAGATTTTGCCCGCCCGGCCCCGGTCGGATCAGGGCGGCGCGCTGTGGCTGGTCGAACCGGTCGAACAGGTCACCCATGCCGAACTGATGGCCCCGCCCGGCGCCCCTGCCGTGCCGCTGGCGCTGGCGCTGGCGGCGCGTCTGGGTTGGCGCCTTCTGTCGCGCCTGCCAGGGGCGGGGTTCCTGCAGCCCCTCTGTGTCACCGCCCTTCTGGATGCGGCGGACCGGCTGCTGACCTTGGGGGCCACACCCCATGCGGTCGATCAGGCGGCGCGCGCCGTTGGCTGGGCGCTTGGCCCCTTTGAGCTGCGCGATCTTTACGGGGCCGACCATGCGCTGTGCCGGATGGCCGTGCGCCGCGACGATGTGGCACCCGACCCGATCGGCGCCGCGCTGGCCCGTGCGCTGGAGGGCGAGGGGCGGACCGGCCGCAAGGCAGGTGCCGGCTATCACCTATACCCCGACCGTGGCGGCAGCGCCGTCGCCGACCCGGCGATGGAGGTGCGACTCGGCGCCTTACGGGGCACAGGGCGGGGGACCCCCGCCGCGATGGGCCGGATGCTGGCGGCGGCGCTGGCCAATGCAGGTGCCTGGGCGATCGAGGCGGGCGAACTGGCCGATCCGTCGGACCTTGACCTGATGGCGGTCGAACGCGGCTTTCCGCGCTGGCGCGGCGGGCCGATGCACTGGGCAGATGAAAGCGGCCTTTTGCTTTTGCGCGACGATCTGCGGAACTGGAGCGAGAAGACGGGCGACAATTTCTGGGCGCCCGCGCCGATTTGGGGCGAGCTGATCAAGAACGGTCGTCGGTTCGGCGATCTGAACCGCAGCTGACGGCCTACCTGTCCGGCGGTACCAACCCCAGGCCACGCAGATAGATGCCGATCCCGGCCTCCAGCAGGTCTTCCGGGGGGAAGGGGGAACGGCTGCCCGGCGCGCCGCGGGCGAAAAGCTCGACCACGCCGTGGCTGAGCGCCCAGATATGGGCGGCGAACATCGCGGGCGGCGGGCGGCGACCGGGCGGCAATTGTTCGGATAAAGCCTCGGAGGCGCGGGTCAGGACGTTTTGCGCCCGGGCCGAGGCGCGGGCCAGATCCGGCGTCTGGTTCAGGTTCAGTCCGCTTTCGAACATGGCCATGTAATGGCCGGGAAACTTGCGGGCAAAGGCCAGATAGGCCCGCCCCGTCGCCTCGAAGGCGCGCAGCGCGGTCGGCTTGCCGCCCTGATAGGCATGGTCCATCAGGTCGGCAAACATCTCGAACCCCTGACGCGCGCACTCGGCGATCAGATCGTCGCGCCCGGCGAAATGGCGATAGACGGCGGCGGGCGTCACCCCCGCCGACTTGGCGGCGTCCGACAGGGTAAAGCCCTGCGGCCCCTGCTGTTCGATCAGCGCCAGCGCCGCCTCGATCAGCGCCTGACGCAGATTGCCGTGGTGATACCCCTGTTTAGCCATCCAGAATCCCGGGCCCGCCACAGATCTTGTCGTCGATCTTGCCGATGGCACCCTTGTCCTTGTGCCGGTAATCGACGGCCTTCAGCACCGTCTGGATCGCGGCAATGCGGGCGCGGTTCTTGTCATCGGCGCGGATCACCGTCCAGGGCGCGTGCTTGGTATGGGTCTTGTCCAGCGTCTCGGTGATAGCCTTGGAATACTCATCCCACTTTTTCAGCCCCTCGACATCGATCCAGCTGAGTTTCCACTGTTTCAGCGGATCTTTCTCGCGGTCCAGAAAGCGTTTCAGCTGCTCGGCCCGGCCCACGTCCAGCCACAGCTTGACCAGCACGATCCCTTCGTCGATCAGCATCCGTTCATAGTCGGGAAGCTGTCTGAAGAAAAGCTTGCGCTGTTCGGGTTTGCAAAAGCCGAACACCTGTTCGACCACGCCCCTGTTGTACCAGCTGCGGTCAAAAAGGGCGATTTCGCCCGCAGCGGGCAGATTGTCGATATAGCGCTGGAAATACCATTGACCTGCCTCGCGCTCGGTCGGCTTGGCCAGGGCGACGATATAGGCGGACCGCGGGTTCAGGTTTTCGCGCAACCGTTCGATCGCGCCGCCCTTGCCGGCGGCATCGCGGCCCTCGAACACAACGACCAGTTTCTTGCCGGTGGTGCGCAGGTCATGCAGCATCTTCACCAGTTCGATCTGCAGCCGCTCCATATGCGCCTCATAGGCCTCATCCTCCATTTCCTTGTCGTAAGGATAGGACTTGTCCAGGATATCGCGCTTGCCACCCTTGGCGATCGCCTTGCGGATACCGGCCGGCGCCTCGGTATCAAGGAACTTGGTGATGTCGCCCACGAAAGGGATGGCATCGGGATCGGGCTTGTCGGTCTGGGGTTGGGCGGGGTCGGCCATGTTACACTCCCTTACATGTCCCCACTATGCCGGAAGCGCGGCAAAGCGCAATGACCGGCGGGTTCGATTGCGGCGCCCCTTGCGGGGCGCCATTCCTTTCCTCTCGCGGCCCCGTGCTGACGCACGGTTCCGCGAGGGTGTGCCTTCGGCGAGGATACTTACGGACAGAAAATGCCTCTGCCTTATTTTCTGTCCGTAAATATCCCGGGGGGGTATGGGGGGCAGAGCCCCCCGCTTGAACCCTGTCACGGGCGCGCCTAGTGTCTGGCCCGACGCAAGGAGCTGACGATGGCCGCAGGACGCAAG
>CAZKJZ010000029.1:19761-22471 GCA_964553145.1 uncultured Frigidibacter sp.
GCGCGCCTAGTGTCTGGCCCGACGCAAGGAGCTGACGATGGCCGCAGGACGCAAGATTTTCGAAGAGGTGGGCAGTGCGCCCGCCCCGCAAGGCCCGATGGGCGGCATGATCGATGCCGATCGGGGCCGGGGGCGCCGCGCCGTCCGGCTGTGGCTGTGCCTGATCTTCCTGATGGTGGCGGCGATGATCCTGGTCGGCGGGCTGACCCGGCTGACCGACAGTGGCCTTTCGATCACCGAATGGCGCCCGGTGACCGGTGCGCTGCCGCCGATGAATGACGCGGACTGGCAGGCGGAATTTGCCAAATATCAGTCCAGCCCGGAATTTCAGTTGCAGAACAAGGCGATGGATCTGGCGGGCTTCAAGTCGATCTATTGGTGGGAATGGGGGCACCGGCAGCTGGGGCGCACCATCGGGCTGGTCTGGGTGCTGGGCTTTGCCGCATTTGGCGTGACGCGGCGCATTCAGCCGGGCTGGGGGCCGAGGCTTCTGGCATTGGGCTTCCTGGGTGGTTTGCAGGGCGCTTTGGGCTGGTGGATGGTCTCCTCGGGCCTGACCGGGCCGGTGGTGGATGTTGCCTCGTACCGGCTGGCGCTGCATCTGGGGCTGGCCTTTGTCATCCTTGGCCTCTGCGGTTGGTGGATCCTGTCGCTGGCGCGGTCTGAGGCGGGCCTGTTGCAGGCGCGCCGTCAGGGCGAGCGGCGGCTATATGGGCTGGCCACGGGCGTGCTGCATCTGGCCTTTTTGCAGGTGCTGCTGGGCGCCCTCGTTGCCGGGATCGACGCGGGCCGCGCCTTTCCGAGCTGGCCGCTGATGGGCGACAGTGTCTTTCCCGCCGATGCTTTTTATGTGCCGGACGGTGGCAGCGCCTGGCGGGCCTTTTTCGAAAATCCCGGGCTGGTGCAGTTCATTCACCGCCTGTGCGGCTATCTGACCTTTGCCTTCGGTCTTTTTGCCTGGTGGCGGGCGCGCGGGTCGGCCCATGCCTTGACACGGCGGGCCTTTGGCTGGATGGCGGTGGCGCTTTTGGTGCAGGTGGCGCTGGGGATCGTCACGGTGCTGCATGCCGCGCCCCTGGCCCTGGCCCTGTCGCATCAGCTGGGCGCCATGGTCCTGTGGGTGATGATCCTGCGGGCGCGGCACCGCGCGCTTTACCCCGTTGTCCAGTCGATCCGCGAAGGTGCCAAATGACCGCATTCAAAGAGCTTTTGGCCTTTCAGCGCGAGACCGAGGCGCTGGCGCAGATTGCCGGGCGTCTGGGCTGGGATCAGGAAACCATGATGCCGCGCGGCGGGGCCGAGCAACGGGGCGAGGAGATGGCGGCGATCGAGGGCGTGCTGCATGCCCGCCGCACCGATCCGCGCATCCGCGACTGGCTGGCGGCAGCGCGGGCGCCGGATGCGGCGGGGCAACGGGCGCTGGCGCTGATCGGGCGGACCTATCAGCGTACCGCGCGCGTGCCTGCGCGGCTGGCGTCGGAACTGGCGCGGCAGACATCGGTCGCGCAGGGTATCTGGGCCGAGGCGCGGGCGGCGGATGACGTGGCGCGCTTTCTGCCGGTGCTGGCAGAGGTCGTGGCCCTGACGCGGGAAAAGGCGGCGGCCCTGGCGCAGGGTGCTGATCCCTATGACGCGCTGATTGAGGAGTATGAGCCGGGCGCCACGGGCGACTTTCTGGCCGGGATGTTTGACGAAATGCGGCCGCGGCTGGTCGCCTTGCGCGACGCGGTTCTGGGGGCAGCACATCAGCCCGCGCCGCTGACCGGCCGGTTCGGGTCAGAGGCGCAGCTGACCCTGTCGCGGCGCCTGGCCGATGCCTTTGGCTATGACTGGTCGCGGGGGCGGCTGGATCTGGCGGTTCATCCGTTTTCCTCCGGGTCAGGCAATGATGTGCGCATCACCACGCGGGTCAGCGAAAGCGACCCGTTCAACTGTTTTTATTCGACGATTCATGAGGTTGGCCATGCCTGTTACGAGCTGGCCATCGATCAGGCCTATCTTCTGACGCCACTTGGTCAGGGCGTTTCGATGGGCGTGCATGAAAGCCAGAGCCGGATTTATGAAAACCAGATTGGCCGGTCGCGGGCCTTTACCGGCTGGCTTTACGGGCAGATGCAGGCGGCGTTCGGGGATCTGGGTCCGGGCAATGCCGAGGCCTTTTACGGCACCGTCAACCGGGTGCATAAGGGCTATGTCAGGACCGAGGCGGACGAGGTTCAGTATAACCTGCATGTCATGCTGCGCTTTGATCTGGAACGGGCGGTGATCCGGGGCGAACTGGCGGTGGCGGACCTGGAGGGTGCCTGGAATGATCGCTTCCTGAAGGATTTCGGCTATGCCGTCGACCGGCCCTCGCACGGGGTCTTGCAGGATGTGCATTGGTCCTGCGGGCTGATGGGCTATTTCCCGACCTATTCGCTTGGCAACCTTTATGCGGGGTGCCTGCACAAGGCGCTTCGGGCTGATCTTCCCGATCTGGACCGGTCTCTTGCCGCAGGCGATGCGGGGCCGGCAACCGGTTGGCTGGCCGACCGTTTGCAGCGCCACGGCGGCCTGCGTCCGCCGCGCGAGACGGTCGAGGCGGCCTGCGGCTTTGCCCCGAGCGCCGGGCCGCTCTTGGACTATCTCGAGGCGAAGTTCCGCGGAATTTACCGGCTTTAGCCGCGTATGCCGGACGTATGCCAGGCGTATGCCAAGCGTATGCCGGACG
>CAZKJZ010000030.1:0-21664 GCA_964553145.1 uncultured Frigidibacter sp.
TCGGAAAAGGCCGACGAGGCGCGGCGCAGCTTCTCCTCGGCCCGTCGCCGTTCGCCGGCCATCCGATAAAGCGCAAAAGCCCCCAGGACAAAACCCAGGATCAGGCCGACACCGGCGCCGATTTCGATCAGTTCGTGGGTTTCCCAAGGAAGCGGGCGGGGATAGATGCCGATCACCGACGACAGGATGTCCGACACGAAAAACAATGCGCAGACCGCCTGCACCAATAGAATAAAGCCCAGGATCAGCCTGCCGCGCATGGTACTGTCACAAACCCCACCTAATCATCCGAGCCATGTCCGCCGGACCCCGAACCCGAACCCGATCCCGACCCGCCGGACCCCGAGTTCGAACCACTGCCAGAGCCTCCGGAGCCCGAGTTCGATCCCGACCCGCCGGACCCAGAGTTCGATCCCGATCCGCCAGAGCCGGAGTTCGACCCTGATCCACCGGACCCGGAATTAGACCCTGACCCGGAGCCGCCGGACCCCGACCCGCCGGACCCCGGTCCAGATGCATCATCCTCCAGCAAAAGCTGATCCTCTGCGCCGTCACCCGACGCCAGAAGGAAGCGGTAGTCGCGCAATATCTCGCCCGTCCGCGGGTTGATGACGATCTCTCGGCCATAGCGGAGGCTTTGCGCCGAAATATGCGTGCGGCCCAAAAGGGTCCGGCTGACCTCGAACTGGCTGTAGCCATCGGCGCGCAACTCGGCCAGAATCTGATCCACCAGCTCCACGGCCCGCGCCGGAAGCGCAGACAGGCTGGCCATCAGCGCCAGAATGTAGAGTTTGCCCCTGTTCATCACCCCTCCTGTCAGGCTGGCCCCCGCTGATCAGCGCGGGGCCAGCCCGTTGGCCTTGTCAGCCGCCGTTGCCGCTGCCCGAGTTGCCGCCACCGCCGCCACCCGAACCAGAGTTGCCGCTGCCGGAATTGCCGCCGCCGCCAGAGCCGGAATTGCCGCCATGATCATCGTCGCTGTCGTGGTCATCGCCATCGTCGTCACCGCCGCCGCCATGGTCATCATTGCCGTCGTCCTGGCCATTGTCATCCCCAATCTCGACAGCGCCCTCTTCGCGCTTCAAGACGGCGCCGGTGGCATTGTCGATGACCAGTTCGATCTGCTGGCCATTCTTGGTGCCTTCGATCTTGGTCGTGGTCGCGCCGACCTTGACCTCGATCTGACCATAGCCCTGGGCCTGAAGGTCGGCAACGATCGTATCTGCGGCGCCTTGCGCCTGTGCCAGCCCGCCCGAAAGGATTAGGGCGGTCGCCAGCAGGAAAGAACGGTTCATCTGTTTCTCCTTGGGTGAAGCCTGTATGGCTGAAACCTGTATGCCGCCATTGCGGCGCTTGTTTGGTCGGGGCGGGCCGCCGGACCCGCCCCGCGGTACTGGTTACGGATGGCCTGCGCCATGATGGCCATGATCATCGCCCGGAGGATCATCAGCCCCGCGCCCACGCCGCGACAGAAGAAGGTCGGCGTTGAAGGCGGCGACGATACCCGTTCCTTCATCGGCGACAGGTGCTGCCGGGGCAGCGCTGGCCAGTACGGACGCGGCCAGAGCGGTCAGTACGAACGCATAGGACATCTGTTTCATCTCGGTTCTCCCTGAATGGACGCCGGGGGTGGCGTCACAGGCAGGAAAGCGTTGATTTTGATAGGGTGGAATTTGCCACGAGTTTATTCCCGGGTCGCTAAACCCCGGACCCACGGTCCTAAACTTGGGTTTAGATGCGGGAAAGCCCCACCATCGGGCGGGGCTTTGGCCAATCGGCAGTATCAGAGATTCGGTACCGCCGGGCAGATGCCACGCCAGACGGTCATGCTGAGAGCCGCAGCGGCGGTCACACTTTCATGTCAAAGCCAAGATGCTTGGCGACGGTGAAGATGTCCTTGTCGCCACGCCCGCACATGTTCATCACAATGATATGGTCGCGAGGCAGTGTAGGGGCGATCTTCATCACATGGGCCAGCGCATGGCTGGGTTCCAGCGCCGGGATGATCCCTTCCAGCTGGCACGAAAGCTGGAACGCCTCCAGCGCCTCGGCATCGGTGATGCTGACATATTCAGCGCGGCCCGTGTCATGCAGCCAGGAATGTTCCGGCCCGATGCCGGGATAGTCGAGCCCCGCCGAAATCGAAAAACCCTCCAGGATCTGGCCGTCCTCATCCTGCAGCAGGTAGGTGCGGTTGCCATGCAGAACGCCGGGGCGGCCGCCGGTCAGGCTGGCGCAATGCTGCATGCGGTCGTCCACGCCCTTGCCGCCGGCCTCGACCCCGATGATGCGGACCGATTTGTCATCCAGGAACGGAAAGAACAAGCCCATGGCGTTCGATCCGCCACCGATGGCGGCGATGACCGTGTCGGGCAGGCGGCCCTTGCCCTCCTGCTCCTCCAGCTGCCAGCGGACTTCCTTGCCGATGATCGACTGGAAATCGCGGACCATGGCCGGATAGGGGTGGGGCCCGGCGACGGTGCCGATGCAATAGAACGTGTCGCGCACATTGGTTACCCAGTCGCGCAAAGCGTCGTTCATCGCATCCTTCAGCGTGCCGCGACCCGAGGTGACCGGAACGACCGTCGCCCCCAGAAGCCGCATGCGAAAGACGTTTGGCGCCTGACGTTCCACATCATGGGCCCCCATATAGACCACGCATTTCAGACCGAACTTGGCGCAGACGGTGGCGGTGGCGACGCCATGCTGGCCCGCGCCGGTTTCGGCGATGATGCGGGTCTTGCCCATGCGGCGGGCCAGGATGATCTGGCCCAGCACATTGTTGATCTTGTGCGCGCCGGTATGGTTCAGCTCGTCACGCTTCAGATAGATCTTGGCGCCGCCCAGATGTTCGGTCAGTCGCGAGGCGTAATAAAGCGGGCTGGGGCGACCGACGTAATGTTTCCATAGATCGTCCATCTCGGCCCAAAAGGTCGGGTCGGTCTTGGCGAACTCGTACCGCTCTTCCAGGTCCAGGATCAGCGGCATCAGGGTTTCGGAAACGAACCGCCCGCCGAATTGGCCGAACCGGCCCTGTTCGTCGGGTCCGGTCATGAAGCTGTTGATCAGGTCCTCGGCCATGGCGCACCTTTTGATATGTCAAACCGGATTTAGCGACATTGGCAGGGGGCGTAAAGCGATGCCCGGCAGGGATCGGTTTATAAAGCGGGTCTGGGGTGACGGTGCCGGATATGCCGGGTTCAGCCCGACCTGTCAGCCTGTCGGCCGATTTTGGCCGAGATCGCATAAAACGCGAAACGCCCATTGAGCGACTCAACCCCGAGGCAGACCATTCCGCTAGGGCCCGCCCGGTCGGACATCATTTCATGTCCCACCCTCGCCCCCGACGTTTTCTGCACCCGTTCACCCCAACCGAATTTGGAGAAGATCATGGCCAAGACTGCCCCCCACAGCGACCGCCCCGAGCAAGATCGTATTTGCAATGTCATGCCTTCGGTCGGCACCGATACAGACTGGACCTTTGAAAGCGCATTGGCCGCAAGCGCCATTGCTGCGCCAGCGGCGGCACTTCCCGCCAGCGTCGACCTTCGCGCGAACTGGTGGCCGGTGGGCGATCAGGGCGCAACAGGGTCTTGCGTCGGCTGGGCGTCGACCGACGGGGTCGCGCGCTATCACTTCGTCAAAGCGGGCCGTCTGGGCAAAAAGGAGAAACTATCCCCACGCTTTACCTGGATGGGGTCGAAGGAAACCGATGAATTCACCAATCGCCCGCAGACGATGATCGAAGAGGCCGGAACCAGCCTGAAGGCGGCGATGGATATCTTGCGCAAATATGGCGCGGTGCCCGATGCGCTCTTGCCGTTCAAGCTGAACCAGCTTCTTTATGCCGGGTCGGAACAGACTTTCTACGCCACGGCGGCACAGCGGCGCTTTGCGTCCTACTTCAATCTGCGCAAGGATTTCGGCAAATGGCGGCAGTGGCTGGCGACCCAGGGGCCGCTTCTGGTCGCGCTGAGCGTGGACGAGACCTGGGACAATGCCACCAACACCCATGGCAAGCTTGATACGTTCAAAGCCAATAGCGTGCGCGGCGGCCATGCGGTCGCCTGCGTCGGCTATACGGCGGACAGGCGCTTTATCCTGCGCAACAGCTGGGGCAGTGGCTGGGGCGACGGCGGTTTTGCCTATGCAAGCGAGGCCTATATCAGCGCGGGCTTCTTCGATGAAAGCTATGGCGCAACGATCTGATGCACAGGGTGGGGGTCTGGGGCATAATGATCCTGGCTGCGCTGGTCGCGGGCCTGTCGGCCTTTGCCTATCGCGACCGGCCAGTACCCGTTCAAACTGACCAGCGGGCAGAAGGGGCCGGTGCCGTGATCTTTCTGACAGAAGCCGACAATGGTCGGACCCTCGAGCTGAAGGCGGGCGATGTGTTCAGCATCGCCCTGCCGGAAAATGCCTCGACCGGTTATGTGTGGGAACTGCTGCCGTCCGATCCGGCGCTGGTGCATCTTGCCGGGAAAACCAGCATGTATCCGGATACGGCGGTCGGCAGCGGCGGCCAGGTGACATTCCTGATCCGGGCCGAGAAGGCCGGGCAAGGCAAAGTCGCGTTTGCCCTGCGCCGCCCGTGGGAGGATGCGGCGGCATCCTCGACCATGACGATTGGGGTGAACGTGGCGCCATAGCACAGGGCATTGGGGGGGCCGGCCAAAACTCTTCGAAGAGTTTTGGCAAAGTCCTTCGAAGGACTTTGCGCCCGGGGGCTATTCGATGACCCTGACGGGCCCGCGATTGCAGAAGATCACATATTGCCCGGCGTTTTCGACGGCGCGAAAGCCGCGCCTTCGCACCTCGGCCTCGAACCGGGCGCGGCCGACGATCCGTTCGACATCGCGCACCTGACGCCGCACGATGCCGCCGTCGATCGCGGCCCGCGAGGTAAAGATCTGGCGCAGCCAGAGGTCGGGGGCAAGGAAGGCGGGCAGGGCGGTCATGGACCGAAGTTTGCAGCGACTGGTTAAGAAAGGCTTACTGGCCTTGGCCTTCCCTTGCCGCTGCCAGAAAGGCCCTGATCAGCCCCGCATCCTTGACCCCCGGCGCACGTTCAACGCCCGATGACACGTCCACCTGCCGGGCATTCGTCGACCGGACCGCCAGCGCCACGTTGTCAGGCGTCAGCCCGCCGGCCAGCATCCAGGGGCGGCGCCAGACGCGGCCCAGAAGCAGCGTCCAGTCAAAGGCCAGGCCGTTGCCGCCGGGCAGGAGGGCGCCCTTTGGCGGCTTGGCATCGACCAGAATCTGGTCGGCGACTGTCTGGTAAAGGTCGAGCGCGGCCAGATCGGCACGTTCCGCCACGCCCACCGCCTTCATCACCGGCAGGCCGTAGCGGGCCTTGACGGCGACCACGCGGTCGGGGCTTTCGCTGCCATGAAGCTGCAGCATGTCGAGGGCGACGGCGTCGGTGATCGCATCCAGCTCGGCGTCGGTCGCATTGACGGTCAGCGCGACTTTGGCCACGCCCTCGGGCACCGTCAGCGCCAGCGCCGCCGCGTCAGCGATGGCCAGATGGCGCGGCGATTTCGCGAAGAACACAAAGCCGACATAGGCGGCCCCGGCAGCGGCCGCCACCGCGACATGCGCAGGCTCTCGCAGCCCGCAGATTTTGACGCGTGTATCCATGGGGCCGGTCTATCCGATCCGGCCTGCCGCGCAAGGGTCGATCACTTGCTGTCCAGAAGGGCGATGATATCGTCGCCGGGCCTGGCTTCGGTGCCCTTGAGGCGCGTCACCTCGCGCTCCAGCGCGGTCGCGCGGCGGCGGTGGCTGCTGGCAGCGGCGCGGTGTTTGCCCTCGCGCAGCCATTCCCAGACGAAACCGACCAAAAGCCCGACCAGCAGGCCGGCAAAGGCCACCAGAAACAGCGGCAGCTCCAGCTGCCAGTCGCTGCCGACGAAGCGTGCGATATCGGGGGGTAGCAGCCTGACCGTCACCGGCGCGCGGTTCGCCGATGCGACGGCGACCAGAAGGATCGCCAGAAGAACCAGAAAGAGATAGCGCAGCGTGCGGATCATGGCCCCGTCAGCCGCCGTTCAGCCGGTCGCGCAGCAGCTTGCCGGTTTTGAAGAAGGGCACATGCTTTTCGTCGACCGCCACCGATTCCCCGGTACGCGGGTTGCGGCCGGCGCGCGCATCGCGCGACTTGACGGAAAAGGCGCCAAAGCCGCGCAGTTCGACCCGGTCGCCGCGCGCCATGGCCTCGATGATCTCCTCGAAGATCGTGTTCACAATCTTTTCGACGTCCCGCTGCAAAAGATGCGGGTTCTCATCAGCAATCTTCTGAATCAGTTCGGAACGGATCATCATCCCCCCTGTGACGGACTTGAGCCTGCCGCCCTCGGTTTTTCTTTCGAAGACTATAGGGGCAAATCCTTCGCGCACAAACAGGAAAGCCATTGTAAAAGCGGGATTATTCACCGGAATTTTGGCTGTCGCCGGGTCCGATTGATCCAGTTGGTCAAAATTCGCATCTGCAGCATCGGTTGCCGCCGCGCAGCACGGGGCCGGGCCCGAATCGGGCGCAAACGAAAACGGCCCCGCCGATGGCGGGGCCGCAGCCAGGCACAGGGCCTGAAGATTACTTGCCGCCCTTCAGCGCGGCACCCAGGATATCGCCCAGCGAGGCACCCGAGTCCGACGAGCCATACTGTTCGACGGCTTCCTTTTCCTCGGCGATTTCACGCGCCTTGATCGACAGACCCAGCTTGCGGGTCTTGCTGTCGACGTTGGTCACGCGGGCATCGACATGGTCGCCCTTCTGGAAGCGCTCGGGGCGCTGGTCGGCGCGGTCGCGGGCCAGATCGGAACGGCGGATGAACGACTTCATGCCGTTGTAATCGACCTCGATCCCGCCTTCCTCGACCGCCGTCACGGTCACGGTGATGACCGAGCCGCGCTTGACCCCGTCGACCGCGTCCGAGAACGTGTCGGCATCCAGCCCCTTGATCGACAGCGAGATACGTTCCTTCTCGACATCAACCTCGGTGACGGCGGCCTTGACCACGTCGCCCTTGCGGTAGTTCTGGATCGCATCTTCGCCGCGCTGATCCCAGGACAGGTCCGACAGGTGGACCATGCCGTCGATATCGTTGTCGAGGCCGACGAACAGACCGAATTCGGTGATGTTCTTGACTTCGCCTTCGATGATCGTGCCTTCCGGGTGGGTTTCGGCAAAGACTTCCCACGGGTTGCGCATGGTCTGCTTCAGGCCCAGCGACACGCGGCGCTTGGCGCTGTCGATTTCCAGAACCATGACGTCGACTTCCTGGCTGGTCGAGACGATCTTGCCGGGGTGGACGTTCTTCTTGGTCCAGGACATTTCCGAGACGTGAACCAGGCCTTCGACGCCCGCTTCCAGTTCGACGAACGCGCCGTAATCGGTGATGTTCGTGACGCGGCCGTGATGGACCGACTGCAGCGGGAAGCGGCTTTCGACCGAATCCCACGGATCGGACTGCAGCTGCTTCATGCCCAGCGAAATGCGGTGGGTTTCCTTGTTGATCTTGATGACCTGAACCTTGACGGTCTCGCCGATCGACAGGATTTCCGACGGGTGGTTGACGCGGCGCCAGGCCATGTCGGTGACATGGAGCAGGCCGTCAACGCCGCCCAGATCAACGAACGCACCATATTCGGTGATGTTCTTGACCACGCCGTCCACGGTCTGACCTTCGGTCAGGTTGCCGATGACTTCGGCGCGCTGTTCGGCGCGGCTTTCTTCCAGGATGGCGCGGCGCGAGACAACGATGTTGCCACGGCGACGGTCCATTTTCAGGATCTGGAAGGGCTGCTTCATACCCATCAGGGGGCCCGCATCGCGCACCGGACGAACGTCGACTTGCGACCCCGGAAGGAAGGCAACAGCGCCGCCCAGATCGACGGTGAAACCGCCCTTGACCCGGCCAAAGATCGCGCCATCGACGCGCTCTTCGGCGGCATAGGCTTTCTCCAGACGATCCCAGGCTTCTTCGCGGCGGGCTTTTTCGCGGCTGATGACCGCTTCGCCACGGGCGTTTTCAACGCGGTCCAGATAGACCTCGACCTCGTCGCCGACCTTGACGGTGGGCTGTTCGCCGGGGTTTGCGAATTCTTTCAGATCGATGCGGCCTTCCATCTTGTAGCCGACATCGATGATGGCCTGGCCTGCCTCGATGGCGATGACCTTGCCTTTGACAACAGACCCTTCGTCGGGGGTGTCAATCTCGAAGCTTTCCTTCAGAAGGGCTTCGAATTCTTCCATAGCGTTCTTAGCGCACATGCGGTTTCAGTTCCTTTTCATATGGTTACGGGCCATGCGGTTGTCTCCGCCGGTCTTTGGTCCAAGCAGAACAGGGGCTGCGGCACTGCCGAGCCCATGGACCGCGCCCATATAGGTGCGTTTTGCCTTGTCGGCAAGCTGAAATCGGGTATCGGACCCAAGTGCGCGTCGCGTCCGGAGGGAGTCGGCTAGCACACAGATAGCTCGTCCCGGGCTTGACCCGGGACCTCTCACATCACAGGCGGTGCGGGCTGAGAGCGAGGCCCCGGATCGAGTCCGGGGCGGGGATACCCCATATCGGAGCGGTTGCGACAGCTTGTAGCTGTCAGAACAGGTCTAGCTGCAGCCCGGCGCGCCTTGGGTTGCGGCCTTGATCTCGTCCTTGTGGTGGCCTGACCCATCGCGGATGACCGACCAGTAATGCGCCAGCCCACGCGCATTTGACCCAGAGCTACCCGCGGCAATCTGGCCGTCTTTGGCGACTAGCCGCGCCATCTCGCCCACGGCGCAGGTGATGTTGTTCAGCGGGTCCTTCAGACTGTCCTGCGCCCGGTCCAGCACGCACCAGGAAAAGCCGTCTTCATAGGACAGCTGAAACAGCCCCACGGAATCGACATTCAGCGGCGGCGGTTCGGCAAAGACCGTGTCGGGCTTGTAGGCGCTTTCGCGGCGGGCGATGGCCACCGCCATCGTGGCCAAAGCCTCGACGCGGCCCGCCTCGTCCAGCGCGGCAAATCCGCTGCAATAGTTGGCTATGTCGCCTGGCTGGCCGAAGCGGGGCAGGTTTGCGCGGATCTCATTACGCAAATGCGCTGACCAGGCTGCCTTTTCGGGATGGTTCTTCTCCCACGCCAAGGGGGCACCTGGGACTGTCACCGGGGCGGCAGTAACCGGTACGTCACTGGTTTTGACCGCTTTGGTCTCGGTCTTCGGGAGGCAACCGGCCATCCCCGAGGCAAGAGTGCAGGCAAGTGTCAAATGGATCAGATGAGGGCGCATCACAATCTCCCGGATGAATTCGACGGGACAGTTCCAGCACTATACCAAAAGTCGCACGGATTCGCTATGGACGGGAATTTCGCGCCGTGTCTACAACCCCCACCGCCCGCGCCACCGCCTCTTCAATCCCCATCTCTGACGTATCAATCACCACCGCATCCGCCGCCGCCTTCAGCGGTGCATCGGCCCGGCCCATGTCACGGGCGTCGCGTTCCTTCACCTCGGCCAGAACCTGCGCCTCGTCCCCGCCGACCTCCAGCCAGCGGCGGTGGGCGCGGATCTCGGGCGAGGCGGTCACGTAAAGTTTCACCTCGGCCTCCGGGCAGATCACCGTGCCGATGTCGCGGCCGTCCAGCACCGCGCCGCCCTGACGGCGGGCAAAGCGGCGCTGAAAGTCCAGAAGGGCCGCCCGCACCTCGGGGATCACGGCCACCCGGCTGGCGGCCTGACCGGCGGCCAGGCTGCGCAGGTCGGGGCGCTGCAGGTCATCCTCGGTCAAGGCGCGCGCCGCCCTGACCGGATCGCCGCCCTTGGCGCCGACGGCCCGGTACAACAGCCCGGTGTCCAGATGGGCAAAGCCGAAATGCGCTGCGACGGCGCGGCTGATCGTGCCTTTGCCTGCCGCCGCCGGCCCGTCGATTGCCACGGTAAAGATCATGCCCGCCCCGTCCTTTGCCTGCCCCACCTTCTGGCCCGCCGCCCTTCGCCTGTCAAAGCCTGCTTCACGCCGGGCGCCGGACGGGATAGGCAGGCGGTGACCAACAGGCGGAGACAGGGCAGGGCACCCATGCGATCCATCCTTATCACCGGCTGCTCTTCGGGCATCGGCTATGACGCTGCCCATGGGCTAAGGCGGGCGGGCTGGCGCGTCTTTGCCACCTGCCGGCGCGAGGAAGATTGCGCCCGGCTTCGGGCCGAGGGGCTGGAAAGCCTGCAACTAGACTATGCTGACGAGGCCAGCATCGCCCGCGCGCTGGATGCGGTCCTGTCGCTGACCGGCGGGCGGCTGGATGCCCTGTTCAACAACGGCGCCCATGCCTGCCCGGGTGCTGTCGAGGATCTGCCGCGCGGGGCGTTGCGCGAGATTTTCGAGGTCAATCTCTTTGGCTATCACGATCTGGCGCGGCGGGTCATTCCGGTGATGCGGGCGCAGGGCGGCGGACGGATCGTCAATTGCTCGTCGGTGCTGGGGCTGGTCGGCATCCGCTGGCGCGGCGCCTATGTTGCGACCAAATTCGCGATGGAGGGGCTGACCGACGTGCTGCGGCTGGAAATGGCCGACACGCCGGTGCGCGTCATCCTGATCGAGCCGGGCCCGATCACCAGCCGCATCCGCGCCAATGCGATCCCGCATTTCGAACGCTGGATCGACTGGCGGTCCAGCCCGCGCCGGGCCGAATATGAAACCGGCCTCTTGAAGCGCCTTTATGAGGATCGCGGCCCCGACCGGTTCGAACTGCCTGCAAGTGCCGTCACCGCCGCGTTGATACGCGCTCTGGACAGTGCCAACCCGCGGGCGCGCTATTTCGTGACCAAGCCGACCTGGGCCATGGCCATGGCCCGGCGGATATTGCCGGGCCCGGCGCTCGACTGGGTCTTAAGGAAAAGCTAGGATAGTAAGGAAAGGGCAAGACATGACCCGTGATCCCCTGTTCATCGTTGCGGCAATCGCCTGCTTTGTCGTGCTGGCCATCCTGATGACCGGCATCGGCGGCTTTGCCAAAGGCGGCGATTTCAACCGCAAGCATGCCAACCGGATCATGCGCTACCGGATCATGGCCCAGGCGGTGGCGGTGGCGCTGATCCTGGCCTTTGTGCTGATCCGGGGGCGGTGATGGTTGTCCTGAACAAGATCTACACCCGCACCGGCGATGGCGGCGATACGGCGCTGGGCAATGGCCAGCGGGTCGCCAAGCATGCGCTTAGGGTCGAGGCCTATGGCACGGTCGACGAGGTGAACGCGACCCTGGGTCTGGCGCGCCTTCATGCGGCGGGCGACATGGCGGCGGCCTTGGCCCGCATCCAGAACGATCTTTTCGATCTGGGCGCCGACCTCTGCCGCCCCGACCCGTCACAGGACGGGGAGGCGGGCCATCCGGTCCTGCGGATGATCCAGTCGCAGGTCGACCGGCTGGAGGCCGAGATCGACGCGATGAACGCGCCCCTTGCCCCCCTGCGCAGCTTCATCCTGCCCGGCGGCACGGCGCTGGCCGCCTATCTGCACCTGTGCCGCACCGTCGCGCGACGGGCCGAACGGCTGGCGACGGCTCTGGCGACAGGCGAAGAGATCAACCCCGCCGCCGTCCGCTATCTGAACCGCCTGTCGGACTGGTTCTTTGTCGCGGCGCGGGTGGCGAACGGCGGCGAGGATGTGCTATGGGTGCCGGGGGCGAACCGCTGACCGTTCCGACCTGGATTGCACCCCTCTTTCGGACCGACCAGGGGACCTGCCAGTGGCAGGTCACCCGGTCCGTTGGCCGGAGCGAAAGCGCAGGCCAAGGGGCCATCCGCAACCCCGAACGATTGGGCGTGGACGGCGCCTGCCCAGGCGGGTGCGAATGCGCCCGCCGCCCGATGGGCGGGCGCTGTCCACGCGGCTATCGCCACGTGGACGGTTTGGCTGAAGCCGGTCGCGGCGCCCGAGGCGATGGCCTCGGGCTTTGGTCGGCGGGTCCGATTCATGCTTTACTCCGGCTGCCACAGTTCGATCGGATTGCCCTCGGGGTCGTGGATGCGGGCAAAGCGGCCAAGGCCCTCCATCGCCAGTTCGTGGCTGACGGCGATGCCCGCGGCGCGAAGCTGGGTCAGCATCCGGTCCAGATCGGCAACACGGAAGTTCAGCATGAAGGCCCGGTCGGCGGCGAAATAATCGGTGTCGGCGGCAAAGGGGGCAAAGACTGTCACCCCCGCACCCGTCTGCCATGGCTCGCCCGCCGCATCGGTCGGGACCGGATTGATGCCCAGATGGGTCTGGTACCAGTCGGCCAAGGCCGCCGGATTCGCCGCGCGAAAGAAGAAACCGCCGATGCCCGTGACCTTTTCCATGGGCCGATCATGCGCCCCGCGCGCCAACCCCGCAAGTCATCGCAACGTGGCGTCCCTGCGACAAAGCACGTCGATTTTGCTCTGTCTTTGGCTTGTCCGACAGGCTAGGAACGCTGCGGAAGCTTTCGTGCCGCCGCGCGCCGGTGGTCAGTGATTCAAGGAGATCCACCGATGAAGGTGCTCGTGCCTGTCAAACGTGTGATCGACTATAACGTGAAGGTTCGCGTCAAGGCGGACGGCACGGGTGTCGATCTCGCCAACGTCAAGATGTCGATGAACCCGTTCGACGAGATTGCCGTCGAAGAGGCGATCCGCCTGAAGGAAAAGGGCGTCGCGACCGAGGTTGTGGTTGTGTCGATCGGCGTCAAGCAGGCGCAGGAAACCCTGCGTACCGCGCTGGCCATGGGCGCCGACCGGGCGATCCTGATCGAGGCTGCGGCGGATGTGAACACCGATATCGAACCCCTGGCCGTCGCCAAGCTGCTGGCCGCCGTGGTCAAGGAAGAGGCGCCGGGCCTGGTTCTGTGTGGCAAGCAGGCCATCGACAATGACATGAACGCCACCGGCCAGATGCTGTCGGCGCTTCTGGGCTGGAGCCAGGCCACCTTCATTTCCGAACTGAAGGTCGAAGGCGACACGGCGACCGTGACCCGCGAGGTTGACGGCGGCCTGCAGTCGATCAGCGTCAGGATGCCCGCGATCGTCACGGTCGACCTGCGCCTGAACGAACCGCGCTATGCCAGCCTGCCGAACATCATGAAGGCCAAGACCAAGCCCTTGGCCGCCAAGACGCCCGCCGACTATGGCGTCGATGTCGCGCCGCGTCTGACTGTGGTCAAGACGACGGAACCCGCGGGCCGCAAGGCCGGGGTCAAGGTCGGCTCGGTCGACGAGCTGATCGCGAAACTGAAAGACGAAGCGGGGGTGATCTGATGGCCGTTCTTCTGATTGCGGATGTGAACGAAGGGCACCTCGCGACCGATGCCGTGGCCAAGACGCTGACGGCGGTCAAGGCGCTGGGCGATGTCCATGTGCTGGTCGCGGGCGCGGGCGGCGATGCCGCGGCGGCCGAGGCGGCGGCGCTGCAGGGCGTGGCCAAGGTGCTTTTTGCCGATGATCATGCCTATTGCCATGGCATGGCCGAACCGACCGCGGCGCTGATCGCCGGGCTTGCGGGCGGCTATAGCCATATCGTCGGCGCCTCGACCGCGTTCAACAAGAACGTGCTGCCGCGCGTCGCGGCCCTTCTGGATGTGATGGTGATTTCCGATGTGACCGGCGTCGTCGACGCCGACACGTTCGAACGCCCGATCTATGCCGGCAACGCCATCCAGACGGTGAAATCGTCGGACGGGGTCAAGGTCGCCACGATCCGCACCGCCTCGTTCGAAGCGGCAGAAGCGGGCGGGTCTGCCCCGGTCGAAAAGGTGGCGGCAGTTGCCGATCCGGCCCTGTCGTCCTGGGTCGAGGATCGGGTGGCCACATCCGACCGGCCGGAACTGACTTCGGCCAAGGTTGTCGTCTCGGGCGGGCGCGGTGTCGGCAGCCAGGCCGACTTTGCCCTGATCGAGGCCCTGGCCGACAAGCTGGGCGCCGCAGTCGGCGCATCCCGCGCGGCGGTCGATTCGGGCTATGCGCCGAACGACTGGCAGGTCGGCCAGACCGGCAAGGTCGTGGCGCCGGATCTTTATGTCGCGGTCGGGATTTCGGGCGCGATCCAGCATCTGGCGGGCATGAAGGATTCGAAAGTCATCGTCGCCATCAACAAGGATGAAGAGGCGCCGATTTTCCAGGTGGCCGATTATGGCCTGGTTGCGGACCTCTTTACTGCCCTGCCGGAACTGACCGGCAAGCTGTGATCCGGTAATATTCCCCGAAAGGCCCGCCCCGGAAGGCGGGCCTTTTGCGTTAGAACTGGACGAGGCTTGGTCGAACCGCCGCCGGGGACCGATTTCTTCGAAGAAATCGGACCAGAGCCTTCAAAGGCTCTGGCGCGGAATTTTCGAAAATTCCGCCCGGGCGCCGGCCGAGACGGGGGACTTGAGCCTTAGAACCGTCATCCCGCGTTAAAGACAGGCGCGCAGGACGGGGGCCAGCGCCGCAGCCACCTCGGCATGGGCGGCGGGGCCGGGCAAAAGGGCCGCCGCATGCGCCTCCAGTGCCGGGAATTCCATACCGTGGGTTCCGCTGCCGGGGTCCGGCGCCACCTCCAGCACCCGGTGGGCAAAGGGCCGGATCGCGTCGACCATCAGCCGGTCGATCAGCAACGGGTCGGGCCCCAGCCCGTCGGTTGCCGGTTGCTGCAGCCACAAAAGCACGCTTTTGCCGCCGATCGACTTCAGCATCTGCCGCATCCGCGCCACCCAGGCGGCCTTCAGCTCCTCCACCAGCAGGGCGAACTTGTCGGGCGACTGGTTGTGAAGTTCGGCCAGCATATGGCGGGTAAAGTGGAACTGGGTGAAATCCACCTCGCGGAAGATCGAACGCATCTGCTGCGACGCGCGCAGGAACCGGTCGTTGCGGCGCGGATGGACCGCGTAAAAGCGGTTCGACATATTGTGCGCGCCCAAAAGCTGGATCACAGTCACCCGCGCGCCTGCGCAGGCATCCATCACCGCCGGTTCGTTCAGAAAAAGGTCGGCGCCCGCGTTCATATAGCCGAAATTGACCACGGGCAGGCCCAGCTCTGCCTCGACCAAAGCGGGATAGGGGGTGCGCACATATTTGCCATAGGTTTCCGACCCGCCCAGAACCGTGCAATAGGCCCCGTCAAGCCGACGTTTCGGCCCCCGGAACAGCAATTTCGAATGGCCGTACCGGCAGGGAAAATAGTCAAGCGCCGCCGCGCCCGTATGTTGAAAGCTCATGCTCCACCTCTCACCTGTCACCCGCTGCCAGCCTGACGCAGACAGATTGCCAAAAGCCTAAGGTTTGCCACTTTCCCTGCCTTCCACCTTGGCAGCACCGGGCAGGGTGAATATGGTCGACAGATAAATGGACAGGAGAGAAGCATGGCCATCCAGTCGGTAGGCATTGTCGGTGCAGGTCAGATGGGCAACGGGATCGCCCATGTTTTTGCCGCCGCTGGCTTTGACGTGCTGATGACCGACATCAGCCAGGACGCGCTGGACAGGGCCGTGGCGCTGATCGGCCGCAATCTTGACCGGCAGGTGACCAAGGGCAAGCTGGCCGAAGGCGACAAGGTCGCCGCCCTGGCACGCATCCGCACCACCCTGACGCTGGCCGACCTTGGCAAGACCGACCTGGTGATCGAGGCCGCGACAGAACGCGAGACGGTCAAGCAGGCGATCTTCGAGGATCTGGTGCCGCATTTGCGGCCCGAAACGATCCTGACATCGAACACCTCGTCCATCTCGATCACGCGGCTGGCCAGCCGCACCGACCGACCCGGAAAATTCATGGGGTTTCACTTCATGAACCCGGTGCCGGTCATGCAGCTGGTCGAGCTGATCCGTGGCATCGCCACCGACGAGCCGACCTATCAGGCTTTGCACGATGTGGTGAAACGTCTGGGCAAGACGGCGGCCAGCGCCGAGGATTTCCCGGCCTTTATCGTCAACCGCATCCTGATGCCGATGATCAACGAGGCGGTCTATACGCTTTACGAAGGCGTGGGATCGGTGCAGTCGATCGATTCGTCGCTGAAGCTGGGTGCCAACCATCCGATGGGGCCGCTGGAACTGGCCGATTTCATCGGGCTGGATACGTGCCTGGCGATCATGAACGTGCTGCATGACGGGCTGGCCGATACCAAATACCGGCCCTGCCCCCTGTTGACCAAATACGTCGAGGCGGGCTGGCTGGGCCGCAAGACCGAGCGCGGTTTTTACGACTACCGGGGCGATGTCCCGGTGCCGACGCGCTAGGGCGGCCGATGATCCTGGGCATTGGCACCGATCTTGCCAATATCGACCGGATTCAGGGCACGCTGGACCGGTTTGGTGAGCGGTTCCTGAACCGGGTCTTTACCGATACCGAACGACGCAAGGCCGAAAGCCGGCGCGATGTGGCGGGCACCTATGCCAAGCGCTGGGCCGCCAAGGAAGCCTGCTCCAAGGCGCTGGGCACCGGTCTGCGCATGGGTATCAGCTGGAAAGACATGGCCGTATCAAACATGTGGACGGGCCAGCCCGTCATGCATCTGACCGGCTGGGCCGCCGACCGGCTGGCGGCCATGACGCCCGCCGACCATCAGGCGATCGTCCATGTCACCCTGACCGACGACCACCCCTGGGCCCAGGCCTTTGTGGTGATCGAGGCGCGTCCCCTGGGCGCCCCCTCACCGAACCTTTCCTTGACTTCACCCCCGCCGCCCCGCATGTAGCGCCTGCAAAAACAGGCATCGGGCGGACGGCAGGATGACAGAGATGGACAAGGCCAAGGACGGCATCCTGGAAACGGTCAAAACCGTCGTCTATGCGCTGCTGATCGCGGGCGTGTTTCGCACCCTGTTCTTCCAGCCCTTCTACATCCCCTCGGGGTCGATGAAGGATACGCTGCTGATCGGTGATTTCCTGTTCGTCAACAAGATGGCCTATGGCTATTCGCGCTATTCCTGCCCGTTCGCGCTGTGCCCGATCAGCGGCCGCCTGTTCGGGTCAGAACCGGAACGTGGCGATGTCGTCGTGTTCCGTCACCCCGGCAGCGGCAATGATTTCATCAAGCGGCTGATCGGCCTGCCGGGCGATACGGTGCAGATGAAGGATGGCGTTGTCTGGATCAACGGCGCCGCCGCGCCGCAGGAAGATGCCGGTATTTTCGAGGAAGTCTATGAACCGCAGGGGGGCGAGGGCAAGCCGCCAAGCTGCATGAACGGCCCGCTGAATCTGGGTGATATCTGCAAAAGCGAACGCAAGGTTGAAACCCTGCCAAATGGCGTCCGCCACAATGTCCTGAACATCGGCGATCAGATGCAGGACAATACGCCGATATTCACGGTGCCGCCCGGCCATTACTTCTTTATGGGCGACAACCGCGACAACAGCGAAGACAGCCGTTTTGACCCGCCCTCGGGCGTCGGCATGCTGCCTGCCGAATATCTGATCGGCCGCGCCGACCGGATCGTCTTTTCCTCGGCCGGGCGGTCGCTGTTCCTCTTCTGGACCTGGCGGGCGGACCGGTTCTTCAAGGCGGTGAACTGACCTGCCCGCCGGACTGACCCTTGCCCCCTTTACGCGCCCCTTTGACTGGGATGGTGTAAGCCCGCGCAGGCAGCTTTGGCTGGTGCTGGCGCTGTGCCTGTCCGCCATGGGCCTTGCGACGGCGGCCGAGGTCTGGTGGGCGGGCGGCATGCCGCTGAGCTTTTGCCTTTTGCCTTTGGTGACGGGGCTGGCGATTCTGCCCCTGGCGCATGTCACGATCCGCCGACTGCATCATCTGGGCCATTCTGGCGTCTGGGCTGTGTTGGCGCTTTTGCCAGTTCTGGGGCTGGGGCTGGCGCTTTACCTGCTGCTTTTCCCCGGTGACCGGCAGCGGGCGCCAGTGCAGGCCGCCCCCGCCACCCAGAGCGCCGGGCGGTTTCTGGTGGTTGGCCTGGTCCTGCTGGTGCTGGCGCGGGCGGTTTTCAAACCCTATTGGGTGCCTTCAGGCTCTATGATGCCGGGGCTGTTGCCGGGCGACTATCTGATTGTCACCGCCCCGCCCCTTTACCAGCCCGAACGCGGCGACGTGATCGCTTTTCAGCTGCGGACCCGGCATCTGAACTATATCAAGCGCGTCGTCGGCCTGCCCGGCGACCGGCTGCAGATGCGGGGCGGCGTGCTTTACCTGAACGGCGCTGCGGTGCCGCAACAGGCCTCGGGGACATTTGTGCAGATATACCGGCCGCAGGGACCGGCCGGGGCTTTGCCGACCTGCGCCAATGCCCCGGTGGGGATGGGCGGCACCTGCCAGAACCCGATCCTGACCGAAACGCTGCCAAACGGTCCCGCCTATGCTACGCTGAACGCGATGGACAACGGGCCATTGGATGATACGCCGGTCTTTTCCGTACCGGCAGGGCATTATTTCGTGATGGGCGACAACCGCGACACGTCTCTGGACAGCCGTTTCAGCCCCGAGGTTGACGGCGTGGGCATGCTGCCTGCCGATGCGATCATCGGCCGGGCCGACCGGGTGCTGTTCTCGGCGGCAGGCACATCGCTCTGGGCCCTGTGGACCTGGCGCAGCGACCGGTTTTTCAGGGCGATCCAGTGAAACTTTCTGCCGATCTTGTCGAATTTTCCCGCCGGCTGGGCCATGACTTCGCCCGGCCCGTGCTTTTGTCGCGGGCCCTGACCCATGCGTCGATTGCCACGCCCACCCGGCCCGACAACCAGCGGCTGGAGTTTCTGGGCGACCGCGTGCTGGGCCTTGTGATGGCCGAGGCGCTTCTGGCCGCCGACGAAGGCGCCAGCGAAGGTCAGCTGGCGCCGCGCTATAACGCCCTGGTGCGCAAGGAAACCTGCGCCGATGTCGCCCGCGATATCGACCTTGGCGCGGTCCTGAAACTTGGCCGGTCCGAGATGATGTCCGGTGGGCGCCGCAAAGAGGCGCTCCTCGGCGACGCGATGGAGGCGGTGATCGCCGCCGTCTATCTGGACGGCGGGTTTGCCGCCGCCAAGGCCATGATCCTGCGCCTTTGGGGCAAACGGATCGGCGCGGTCGAGGCGGATGCCCGCGATGCCAAGACCGCCCTGCAGGAATGGGCGCAGGCGCGCGGCCTGCCGCCCCCCGCCTATGTCGAGATCGACCGCGAGGGGCCGGACCACCAGCCCCTGTTCACCGTCGAGGCCCGCCTTGCAACCGGCGAGGCCGAACGCGCCCGCGCCGGTGCCAAGCGGCAGGCGGAACAGACGGCGGCAGCAGCGCTTCTGGCGCGGATGGAGAGCAAGAATGACGGATGACAGCCAGACCCGCGCGGGCTTTGTGGCCCTGATCGGCGAACCGAACGCCGGGAAATCGACACTTCTGAACCGGATGGTGGGGGCCAAGGTCTCGATCGTCACGCACAAGGTGCAGACAACCCGCGCCCGTATCCGCGGCATCGCGATGGAAGGGCAGGCGCAGATCGTCTTTGTCGACACGCCCGGCCTTTTCCGTCCCCGCCGCCGTCTGGACCGCGCCATGGTCGCCGCCGCCTGGGGCGGGGCGGCGGATGCCGATATCACCATTCTTTTGATCGAGGCGCACCGGGGCCTGACCGAAGGCGCCCAGGCGATCATCGAGGCGCTGAAGGAACGGGCAAGCAGCCGGCGCGTGGCCCTGGCGATCAACAAGATCGACCGCGTCAAGGCCGAGGAATTGCTGGCTCTGTCGCAAGAGCTGAACACGGCCTTCCCCTTTGAACGAACCTTCATGATTTCGGCCGAAAAGGGCTATGGCTGCGACGATCTGCGGGCCTGGCTGGGCGCCGAGCTGCCGCAAGGCCCCTGGCTTTACCCCGAGGATCAGATCGCCGACCTGCCCTTGCGGATGATCGCCGCCGAAGTGACGCGCGAAAAGCTGACGCTCCGCCTGCACGAGGAACTGCCCTATCAGCTGACGGTCGAAACCGAAAAGTGGGAGGACCGGCAGGACGGGTCGGTGCGGATCGACCAGCTGATCTATGTCGCCCGCGACGGGCACAAGGGCATCATCCTGGGCAAGGGCGGCGAGACGCTGAAGGCCATCGGACAGCAGGCCCGCGCCGATCTGGCCGATTTCCTCGACCGGCCCGTCCATCTCTTCCTGCAGGTCAAGGTGCGGCCCAACTGGCTGGAGGAAAAGGAACGCTATTCGGAAATGGGTCTAGACTGGAAAGATGGCAACTGACCCGCGCCTGACCGCCGACTTCTGGGTGCGCGCCTATCTGCGCCGATTGGAGCTGGCGATGATCCCCGCCTATGTCACCGCCAAGGGCGATGCGACGGCGGGGGCGGTGCTGGTCAAGCTGGCCACTCTCGACGGTCAGGCCCGGCTATTCCAGCGCTCGTTCGACCTGATGTCCGGCGCCCGCGCCTGGGTAACGCTGACCGAAGGGCCCGAGGCCGAGGTCGACGCCGCCATCACCCGCCAGCGCCGCATGGACCCCGACCTGTGGGTGATCGAGGTCGAAAGCCGCGATGGCATCACGCTTCTGGATCAGGATGGACTTTCGGCCTGATCCCCTTTCATTGTGGCCCAAATATCCCGGGGGGGTGCGGGGGGCTGGCCCCCCGCCGCGATGAAAGATGGACTGGCGCGCCGAAGGCATGATTCTGACGACACGGCCACATGGGGAAACCTCTGTGATCGTCGATCTTTTCACCCGCGACCACGGCCGCCATCAGGGTGTGGTGCGTGGCGGCGTGTCGCGACGCATGCAGCCTGTCCTGCAACCCGGCGCGCAGGTCGATGCCGCCTGGCGCGCGCGGCTCGAAGATCACGTCGGTCAGTTCACCATCGAACCGCTGCGTTCGCGCAGCACGCTCCTGTCCGACCGGCTGGGGCTGGCGGCCATGAATGCCGTGACCGGGCTTTTGGCCTTTCTTCTGCCGGAACGCGATCCGCATCCCGCACTTTACGACGCAACGCTGGGCTTTCTGGACCGTCTGGCCGCGGGGCAGGGGCCGTTGCCGGACTACCTCGCCTGGGAACTTCTGCTGCTGGAGGAGATGGGCTATGGTCTGGACCTTGCCAGCTGCGCTGTGACCGGCGCCACCGAAGGGCTGGCCTATGTCAGTCCCAAAAGCGGGCGGGCCGTGTCGCGGGCCGGCGCGGGCGACTGGGCTGACCGGCTGCTGCCCCTGCCGGATTGCCTTGTCGGCGGGCCGGTCACCTCGGCGGAGGAGCTGACAGCGGCTCTGGCCACCACCGGCTATTTTCTGGAACACAGGCTGGCCGCCGACCTGACGCACAAGCCCCTTCCCCTTGCCCGTCAGCGCTTTGCAGACACGGCCGCACGCGCCCTCAGCGGGTAAGGGCGGCCAGCGACCTGCCGGGTCGCAAATTGTCGCGCAACCGCGCCCCGCCTGCCGTTCCCTGCCGGGCAGGAGACACAGATGCCATTTCCCAGTATCGCCCAGGTCTGGGCCCAAATCTGGGCCAGGGGCCGCGCGCCCGGCGTGGAAGGTCTGGCGCTGATCGCCGGGACCGAGGCGCTGGTGCGCGGCACGGTCCTGTCGGCCTTTCCCCTCTTGATGTATCGCGCCTATGGAGACGCGAGCCATGTCTCGGCGCTTTATTTCCTGACCGGAATTCTGGCGGTCTCGGCGCTGCTCAGCGTGCCTTTGATCGCCCGGGCCCTGCCGCGCCCCTGGGTCTATACAGGGGCGATTTCGCTTTATCTGGTTGCGGCGCTTTTTGGCATGATCGGCGGGCGGT
>CAZKJZ010000031.1:0-21206 GCA_964553145.1 uncultured Frigidibacter sp.
CCCTGGCCGCAGCGCTGATGCTGCTGGCGGGTTCGTTGCGCATCGGCAAGGGCGCATGGGATGCGCTGATGGACCGGCGTGCTGACCCAGGCGTCATCGCCGGTATCGCCGCCATTGCCCGCGGCTGGCCCGGTGTGCGCGGCTTTCATGACCTGAAGACCCGAACCGCCGGCAGCCGCGTCTTTGTCAATCTGCATATCGAACTGGATGGCAACCAGACCCTGCGCGAGGCCCATGCTATCGGCGCGGGCCTGCGTCGCCGGATCATCGAAACCTATCCACAATGCGATGTGATCATCCATAAGGATGTCGCGGGGGAACACTGACCCCCCCGCGCCGCACCCTTACTGCTGGTGCGCGGCCAGCCAGCCCTGCCACTGGCGCTCTCCACCCTCGAACGCGTTCAGATCTACCTGACCATCAATCCCCGGCACGCGCCCGGTGCCGGTATATTGCCAAAAGGCCCAATGATGACCTTCATAGGTGTCGCGCGGATGGCCTGCGACCGACCGCAGCCAGAAGTCATAGCCCCCCAGCCGCCACAATTCATTGTCTTCCCAGAAGTCGGCGGTCGTATAGATGACCGGGCGCTGACCATAGTGCTGGCCGACGATGGCCAGAAAGCTGGCGGCCTCGGCCCGCACGGTTTCGGCATCGGGGCGACCGGGGCAATTGCGCGACCGGGTCCATTCGATATCCAGCACCGGTGGCAGGGCGCCGGGCTGATAGGGCACATGGTCGATGAACCATTGCGCCTGCTCGGCGCCTGTCCGGCAGAAATAATAGAAATGATAGGCCCCGCGCGGAATCCCGGCGCGCGCCGCACCTGCCCAGTTAGCGGCAAACTGGCTGTCGGCCACATCCCCGCCCTCGGTCGCCTTCAGAAAGGCAAAGCGCACGCCAGACGCGGCAACACGGCGCCAGTCGATATCGCCCTGATAGCGCGACACGTCGATGCCGTGGACTTCGTACCGGGCTGGCACCGCCCGCCCACGCCAGGCATAGGGATCACTGTCGCCGAACTGGTCAGGGATGCCGTAGGGTTGCCGGCCGCCGCCACAGGCGACCAATGTCAAAAGAGCCAGCGAAACGGCCAGCGATTTCGGGGATATATTCATGCTCTGCCTCGGGGTCTTTTTTGCCCCACCTACAGACCATGCCCGGCATTGTCACTAGCACATCCCCGTGAAACGCCGCCGGAATAAGGAAGGGGAGCGTTCGCACGCTCCCCCCGACCGTCAAAATTCCGCCGGATCGCTGACGGTCTGTCCCTGTCAGGCGCGGCGTGCGCGCTTGACGCCCGCCAGACCGGCCAGACCCGCCATCAGCAGGATGCCCGCCGCCGGAACCGGCACAGGCGCCGGCAGGTCGGTCAGCAGATCCTGGGTGCCGGGGGCCTGCAGAATGGTCACATGATTGTCCAGCGCCCAGGTGCCGCCGCTGATCTTGTTCAGCCAGCCCTGCGCCAGGGCCTGCGTGCCGCTGGCCGCATAGGTCAGCTGGAAGGCGCCGTTCGACAGATCCAGACCGCCCTTGCCTTCGTTGGCAATTTCCCAGGCAGCCAGCTGGAAGGCCGCCGCCGTCTGGGCGTTCTTGACCGAGCCCAGCGCGTTCTTCGCCAGCGCACCCAACCGCGCAATGGCGGTATAGGACAGCGGCGAATTCTGGTCATAGGCCTTGGGCAGGCGCAGCCATTCCAAAGGCTCCAGGCAGACGGCGACGAATTTCGTCACGGTCCCGTCCTGCGCCGTCGACTTCAGCCGGAACAGGCCCGCCGCAGCCGTGCGGGCGATACCGTTCAGCTTGTAGCTGGCGACCTGGTACCAGGCATTCTGGCCCTTCGAATCCAGGAATGCATTCCCGCCCTGGGTCGAGACATTGAAGGTCGCGGCCGAAGCGGCGCCGGTCAGGCCAAGGGCAAGTGCGGCCGCAATGGCCGTCGATTTGAAAGAAATGGGCATACTCGTCTCCACAACAATCCCTGCGCTGTCAGATCGCCCGGGAACGAAAATGTGTCAACGTCGACGCCGTCCTGCCGCAATTCTGCCGCAATCCAAGGTTGCAAGCACAGTCTGGGCCGCAGGGGGCTTTGGGCATGATCGTTCAGAGAAAAGCGACAAAACCGGAAAAATGGCTTGAAAACAGTCCCCGAACTGCGGATCAGCGCTTCATTCTGCAACGATTTCGCACAATGAGCCGGACTTCGGCACCGACTTTGTTCACGAAACAGGAACCGTTCGTTCCGAATTTCGCAACAGGGATTGTTCCCGATATCAGGCCAATCCTCGCCCTTTCAGCAGGGCGTCCACGTCTGGCATCCGACCACGAAAGGCCAGATACAGATCCTGCGCATCCGCAGACCCGCCGCGCGAGAGAATCTCTGCCTCCAGTCGCGCGGCCATGCCGTGATCAAAGGCGCCCCCCGCCTCTTCAAAGGCGGCGAAAGCGTCGGCATCCATCACCTCGGACCACATGTAGCTGTAATAGCCTGCGGAATAGCCATCGCCTGCAAAGACATGTGAAAAATGCGGCGTCGCATGGCGCATGCGGATCGCGCGCGGCATATCCAGCGCAGCCAGAACCTCGGCCTGCCGCGCCATCGGGTCGACGGGGGCAGCGCCTTCGTGAAAGGCCAGATCGACCAGCGCCGAGGCGACATATTCCACCGTGCCAAACCCCTGATCAAAGTTCCGCGCCGCCATCAACCGGTCCAGAAGGGCGCGCGGCATGGGTTGGCCGGTGACAGCATGGCGTGCATGCTTTTCCAGAACCTCGGGCACATCCAGCCAATGTTCGTAAAGCTGGCTCGGGAGTTCGACGAAATCACGCGCGACCGACGTGCCCGACACGAACCCATAGGTCACGTCCGACAGCATGCCGTGCAGCGCATGGCCAAACTCGTGGAACAGCGTCCGCGCATCGTCATAGGACAACAGCGCCGCCTCGCCCGCCGCCGGTTTGGCGAAATTGCAGACATTGACGATGATCGGTCGGACATCGCCCCCCAGCTTCCGCTGACCGCGAAAGGCCGACATCCAGGCACCGGATCGTTTGGAGGGGCGGGCGAAATAGTCGCCAATGAACAGCGCCACCAACTGCCCGCCCCGCGTCACCTGCCACACCCGGGCATCGGGATGATACAAGGCCGCCTCCAGCGGCCGGAACTCCAGCCCGAACAGACGCCCCGCGCAGTCAAAGGCGGCGGCGATCATCGCCTCCAGGCTGAAATAGGGCTTCAGCTCGGCCTCGTTCAGGTCGAACTCGGCCTTGCGGCGGCGTTCGGCGTAATAGCGCCAGTCCCAGGGTTCCAGATCGCCGTTGATGCCGTCCTCGTGCATCATGCCCGTCAGAACCGCGGCATCCGCTTCGGCCTGCGCCCGCGCCGGGCCCCAGACGCGCATCAACAGCGACCGCACGGCCTCTGGCTTCTTGGCCATTTCGGTTTCCAGTTTGAAGGACGCAAAACTGTCATAGCCCAGCAGCGCCGCCCGCTCGGCCCGAAGGCGCAGGATTTCGGCTGCAATCGGGCGATTGTCGGTCGGCCCGTCGCCCTCGCCGCGCGCCACCCAGGCCCGATAGGCCGCCTCGCGCAGGTCGCGGCGGGACGAGAACTGCAGGAAGGGCACGATCAGAGACCGGGACAGGGTCAGCACATGGCCCTCCAGCCCGCGTTCCGCCGCCGCCGCGCGGGCCGAGGCCACGGCGAAATCCGGCAGCCCGGCCAGATCGGCCCGCTGGAGTGCCATGGACCAGTCGCGTTCGTCGGCCAGCACATTCTGGCTGAAACTTGTGGTCAGAACTGCCAACCGTTCCGTGACCGCCTTCATCCGTTCGCGCGCTGTCCCGTCCAGCGCTGCCCCGGCGCGCTGAAACATGCGGCGATAGAGCATCAGCACCCGCGCCTGCTCGTCATTCAGCCCCAGCCGATCCCGCCGGTCCCACAGCGCCGAGATCCGCGCCCAGAGATCAGCATTCATCGTCACTTCCGACGAAAAGGCCGCCATTTTCGGCGCCAGATCGCGCTCCAGCGCCTGACGCGCCTCGGTCGTGTCGGCGCCCGCCAGGTTGTAAAAGACGGACGAGACCCGATCCAGCAGCTCTTCGGCCTGTTCCAGCGCCTCGATCACATTGGCAAAGCCGGGTTCAGCCTTGTCCCCCGCGATCGCCGCGATCCGCGCCCGCGCCTGATCCAGCGCCGCCTCAAAGGCCGGGGCGAAGTCCGCATCCGTGATCCGCGCAAAGGGCGGCAGGCCAAAGGGACCGTCAAAGGGCTGCAAAAGGGGGTTGGTCATTCCATCTCCGAACCGGGGCCAGCGCCCCATGATTTTCTGTCCTTAAATATCCCTGCCAGAGGCTCCCGCAACCCCCGCCCGCGCCACGGTGGCCCGGGGTCAGAACCGCCGCATCCTTTGTTCAAAGCGGCGCAGCAGGATCGAAAGCGTGATGGTCATGGTCAGATAGAGCAGCGCCACGACATTGTAGGTCTCGAAATAGCGGAAATTGCCCGCTGCCGTCACCTTGCCCAACTGGGTGATGTCGCCCACCCCCAGCACCGACACCAGCGAGGATTCCTTGACCATCGCCACGAAATCATTGCCCAGGGGCGGCAATATCACCCGAAAAGCCTGCGGAAAGGTCACATGGCGAAAGCGCTGCCAGGGCGACAGGCCAAGCGCCTTGGCCGCCTCGACCTGCCCCGGATCGACCGCCTGCAGACCGGCGCGGAACACTTCGGCCAGAAAGGCCGAATAGGCCAGCATCAGCGCGATGACCGCCCGGCTGATCAGGGGAAAGTCGCGGGTGCGCAGCAGGCCCAGCCCCAGCGGCTGTGCCAGCGTGTTCCAGCCCGCCACCAGTGCGGGTGCCAGAACAAAGGCGACGTACAGAAGCAGCACGATCATCGGCACGCCGCGCATCACTTCGATATAAAGCCGCGCGCCCTGCCGCACCCACAGGCGCCGCGACAGGCCCATCACCGCCAGCGCCAGCCCGATCAGGCAGGCACCCAGATAGGCGACAACCGACACGCCGATGGTGATGCTGATGCCCGAGGACAGGGTCGCCAAAGCCTGGGAATACAGGTCCGAGGCCAGAACCTGATAAAACAGCCACAGGCCAGTGACCGCCAGGATCACCAGCCACCAGGGAAAATCGTCCTTCTGCTCGGGTCTGGGGGGCATGGTCTTTGGCCCCGGTCAGGCCGGGGCCAGCGCAGGCATCATTCGCCCATCTTGTAGTCAAGGAACCATTTCTTGTTCAGCGCGTCCATCGTCCCGTCCGCCTTCATCGCGGCAATGGCGGCATTGACCGGCGCGACAAGGTCCGACCCTTTGGGGAAGATGAAGCCGAAATCTTCGGACGCCAGGGGCTCGCCGATGATCTTCAGCCCGCCGTCAGACGCTGCGACATAGCCGTTGGCAGCCGTCGAATCCGACAGGGTCAGGTCAACGTCCCCTGCCTTCAGCGCCTCCAGCCCCGCACCAAAGGTTTCGAATTTGACGATGCGGGGATTATCCTCGTTCCCGTCCAGAATGTTGTAGACGGCAGCATAGAAGGGCGAGGTGCCGGGCTGGGCCGAGACCAGAAGCTCGGCATTGGCGGCAAAGCTGGCCGCATCCGCAAAGCGGCTTTCATCGCCCCGGACAATCATCAGCATTTCCGACCGCATGTAGGGGTCGGAAAAATCGACCTTCTCCTTGCGGTCATCCTTGATGGTGATGCCGGTCATGCCGATGTCATACTGACCGGCGGATACGGCGGGGATCATCGCATCCCAGCTGGAATTTTCGTACTTCACCACCATGTTCAGCCGCTTGGCCATATCGGCCACCGCATCATATTCCCAGCCGATCGCCTTGCCCTCCTTGTCCAGGAACTGCAGCGGCGGATAGGCGTTTTCTGTGACGATGACGACTTCGCGGCCCGCAAGATCGGGCAGGTCCGCCGCCTGGGCGGACAGGGCAGAAAGGGCCAGCGCCCCGGCAAGAATACAGGTCTTTTTCATGACAACCCCCGTCAGACTGTTTGACGCCGACTATGACAGGCCGATCGGCTGAATGGCAAGGACCGTACTTGGCCTGCCCCAATCGGCCTGCAGGGGGGGTCAGGCAACCTTATACCTAAGTCCCGACGGTTTGCTGCTTTTGTACCTGCGGAACCAGTTTCACAAGAATCCGGTCGCGGATTTGACGCAGCCGATGGACGTGCAGGTCCTCGATCATGATGCTGATCAGACGGTTGACCGATGTCTCGTCCCAGCCTGTGCCATTGGGCGGTAGCGGCGCAGGCAGGTCAAAGGTCTGGCGAAGATCCTTGTCGCGCTTGTTGTCGGCCAGAAGGATTGTCCCGACGGTTGATCGGACCTTGCTTTCGGCCTCTGAGTCGGAAGCGGCCTGTTCAAGATCAAGGATCGTGCGGATGTTCATGCTGCGCAGCAGCAGAAACCGTTCAGGACCGACCACCGCGCACAGTTGGGCCTGAGAGATCCAGTCCATCGTTTCGTAGATGCCATACGGCGTTTCGATATGCAGCATGATCGGATTGAAGGTCGCAAGATTCTGCACGTCGGCGATGTTTGTCTCTTCCAGACGATAGGCGATGGCCGGGTCGATACCGTGGATGACCGTCAGGGGTATTATGGGCGATAGCCGTTCCACCTCGGTGTAGCGGCGTTTGAGCGGAGATTGGATCATCTCTGCCAAGCGGTCCAGAACATAGTCGGGGAAAAAGCCGAAACTGAAGGACAGGACATACCATTGCACCCCAAGACCTTCACAGGGATCGAAGGGCTTGCCCGGGGATGCCCCAAGGAAGTCTGACAGCTTACCCGCAATCGTCGCCCAGTCCGGTACGGCACGATACAGGACGACGGCCAGTGTGGCCGACAGAACCAAATGGGCGAAGGTGCGCAGGAAGGTTATGGGCGACAGGTCGAAGGACGCAACCGATCTGAGGAAGAAGCGCAGGGAAAAGAAATAGCCGCCGGCATAGGCCAGGCCCGCAACCGTCAGGACATTGTTGAAATAGGCCAGCCGCTGGGCGTCGGTAAATGTGCTTTTCAGCCCGCCAGATGTCATGACGCTGGGCATCAGCCAGCTTGACAGGGCCTGATCGCGCGCCAGAAGCCCAAGGGGGGTGAACAGAAGGAAAATGCCGAACGCCGAAAAGATGATGAAGGGAATGGCGCAGAATAAAAGCATCCAGTCGGAATGCAGCATCATCGGAAACCGCGGCAGATCGGACAGCGTCAAGTTCTTATGGGGTTTGTCGGTTGCCAGGTCTGCAAAATACTTTCCCTTGACGAATTCAAAGGCGACCAGATCGTTCTTGCCCGGATCGATGTCAAAAGTTTCCGAAAAAAGATCGATCAGTTTGACGCGGTTACGCCGGACCTGATGCCGGATCACGATGATGCAGAAGGGTGTCAGAAAGGCCAGAAAGACCGCCGCCCAAATCGGAATCGACAAGGCTTTGGCAATGTCGTGCGGCACGGCCGTCAGATGAATCACCGCTGTGATCGTTAGTACGACGATCAGCAAAACTATAGACGCAATCCCACCAAGCCTATAGGCCATGATCTGTCCTTTCTGAATGCTGTCTTCAAACTGTTGTCGGGTTCAGGCCGCCCTAGGGTTGCCCGCTAAACCGCAGGCAAGAAGGACAGCCACTTGGTGATCTGGGCCAGAATCTGGCTGGCCATGCCAAGCGCCTGGGTCAGCTGCGCCAGGTTGGCGGCGGCGGCCTGGGCCGCTGCGGTCGCCTGTTGCATCTGCTGGCTGACCGCCTGCATGCTTGCGACCGACAGAAGAACGGGGTTGTAGCGGTTCCACAATAGTCCGACATTGTTTTGCAACGCTCCCCTGACTTGACTGTATTGGTTCGCCAGATCGGACTTGCCGCTACTGCGGGCAGAATTCTCCGCCGCTTCTAGCGCCTTGCCTAGATCTGAAGCCTGATCGCAAAAGTCATTCAGCAGGTCCGGTGTCATAATGGTTGTCATGGGCTCCTCCATTCCCCGTCATTGCGGGGTTTTGTGGTCTGTGCCGCAGGCGGCCAGCGTGGCATTGAAGGCTGTGGCGGACGCATCCAGCGCAGTAAGAAGCGGGTTGTTGCGGAGGGCTTTCAGCCAGGCATCATATTCGCGGTCGGCAAGCAGATCATCGCCTGCCAGTTTCGCATCGGTATAGCCCGCCCGCCGTTCACCGGGCGCCCTGTCAACATAGGTCTCGACATAGACGGCAAGGCGTTGGTTGGCGCCGTAGAAGGCCTTTTGTCCGTCCCTGATCTGCTGGCAAATCGATTGCGCCTGTTCGATCCGGGTCAGGGCCGTGATGACGGCCTGCAGCGGCTCCATATTGGCTTGCGCCTTGTTGAACAGCAGTTCGGCCTGTTTGACCTCCAGTTCACTGGCCAGTCCCTTGGCATTCGCGGCAAAGGTCTTGACCGCTTCGGCCCTTGCCTTGGCCGCATCCGGGTCGGCAAGCGCCTTGATCGCGCCGCCAAAGGCCAGGTAAATCCGCAGCATCCGTTCGGCTTCGATTTCCGGCGTCGAGGCCGGGACAAAGCCGACGATGTCCAGATGGCCGGGGCAATCTTGCAGCACCGCGCCGTCGCGGCGGGTATAAAAGTCAAAACAGCTCGACGGAAGCGGGGCAAGCGGCTTGCCCTCGGCAAGGGCCTTTTGCCGCTGCGCCTCCAGCGCGGCCCGGGCCTGCGGCGCGATCTTGGCGGTCAGCGCCTTGTCGACGCCGGCCATTGCGTCACCGAAACGATCGGCGGCCGGGATCGCCTTGGGTTGTGTACATGCGGTCAATGCCAGAACGGATGTCACGGCGAAAAGGATGCGTTTCATGGTTCGCTCCTGCCGCGATCTACAGGTGGGAAGGGCGGCGGATGGACAGAAGCCTGTAGCTGTACCCCCCCAGCACGCCGTTTTTCGGATAGGCCGCGATCGACACGCGGTTGCCCTGATTTCCGCCCAGCACCAGCACCCCCGCGCCCGCGTCAGCAACGAAAAAGCCGACATGGCCACCGGGTTCGGCCGCGCCGTCGCGCCGGAAGACCACGATATCCCCCTCTTGCGGCGTCTGGGTCACGTCGGTGCCCCACCCGTCATCATGCCAGGACATGGCCCATTTGTTGTTGGTCCCCTGCAACCCGGACTGGCGCACGCACCAGTTCACAAAGGACGAACACCAGGCCAGCTCGTCGGGGGCCGGTCCGCCATTGGTCGAGGCGTGATAGGCCACGATCCGGGGGTTGTCGGCCTTGCCCGGCACCTCTTGGACGCCCAACGCCAGCTCTTCCCGCGCGATCTGATAGGGCGACATGCCGACCCGGCGCGGCTGGGCCAGGCTTCCCGCAGTCAGTTTCAGAAAGTCCATGGCCAGATAACCGTCGGCCAGCCCATCGCCTTCGACATCGGCCAACAGCCAGTCGCCATTTTGCGCCATGCCGTGGACAAGTGTGCCTGCAGGCAGGCTGCGCACCACGTCGAATTCCGTGCCCGGGCCACGACGCAGGTTCAGCCCGTTTCGGGCATTGACGATGTAAAGCGCCGCCGAATGGGCCATGGGTACAGGAACCGGGGCACTGGCCGGAACAAAAGCGCCGATGTCGGTAAAGCCGGGGGCGACCGTGTTTTCGTCATAGCCGAAGCCTGCGCCGGGCCAGACTTTTTCGGTTTTCTGGATCAGCGCCACATGACCCGAGGCCAGCGCCTTTTGGTAGCCGCTCCAGCCCGTGGACAAAGACAGCCATATATAGTCCGCCAGTCCGGCCTGACGCAGCGCCAAAGTGACCAGACCCGACCCATAGGCCCCAACCCGATAGCGGCCTGCCAGTTCGGCCTTTGCGGCGGCAAAATAGTCCTGGATGGCATGTAATTCTGCCGGTTTCACAAAGTCCCAGTCGACAGCGAAGTAGATCGGGGAGCCTTTGGGCTGAGCGATGGCTTCGGCCTGCTCGGCCGCCCTTGCCGCGTCCGCTGTACCCCGCGCGGCGGTAAAGTCCTCGATGGCACCGCCTGGGTCATGCTGCCCGGCGCGATCCTCATACACCACGGCAACGGACAGTCCCGCCTTGGCGAGCGCCAGCGCTTCAGCCGGGCGAAGGCGCTTGGACTGGTTTTGACAATAGTAACGAATGACGGTTCCAACACCTGCGGCCCGAATCTCGCCGGCCCATGCGGCCACGTTCCTGTTGGTATCAATGATAAGAAACATGTTCTTCCCTCCTTGCGTGCCGTTGCGGAAAGAAGACCCTATGCCCGTCATCCCATCGTCAATTGTTTGAATCCGTTCAGAAATATATTTTTGACGCTGCGCTGACGGGCGCATGCGAATCCTGTGACCATGCTGACGAACGCACCGTTCGAACTGGCGCCAAGGAGAGTGACGATGAATGGCAGCCTGCGCGCCCTTATTTCCGACTGGAGCGACAGGCTGGTTGGGGGGGACCCGTCAGAGGTGACCGCAACAATGAACGAGCTGGTCGACAGGCTGACAGCCCTGCGCGACGGTCTGACACCGGCTGCGTGGGAGGAAGCGATTGTGGAACTTCGCAGTTCCGAATTGATGCCAATCCTGTTGGAAGATCCCCTGACGCGCTGGGCCTATCACCGTCCGCGCGGCTTTCCGGGCGATGCGGGGTTGATCGACATGATCTATGCCCGGGGTGAGTTCAGCGATGGGCAGACCGCAATCTCGACCACGGGACAGCGCATATGCGCCGCCAATCTGACCCGCCCGGGCTGTCAGGCGGTGCGCTACCGCAAGCACGTCGCATCCGAGTTTCTGCGCAGCTCTATGGCCGTGTCCGCCCACCCGGCACTTCTGGGCATCGCCGTCGGTCATATGCGCGAAGTCGAGGTCGAGCTTTTTCGCGGTGGTCTGTCCGCACGCATTGTCGCTCTGGACGCCGACCCTTCGGCTGTTGCCCAGATCTTGTTGCGACTGCCGCAGGTCGAGGGGCTGTGCATGTCTATGCATGATGTGCAGCTGGGGCGGCTTGACGGGCAGCTGTTTGACGCCTGCTGGTCTCCGGCGCTTTACAACTACCTTTCGGATGCTGCCGCAGAGCAGCTTTTGGCCAAGCAAATCGACCTGGTGCAGCCCGGTGGTCGCGTGCTGATCAGCAACTTTGCGACGAACGCGGCGGATCGGGGCTATATGGAGGCTTTCATGGACTGGAGGCTGGTCCATCGCGATGAACAAGATATGGAAAATCTGGCGCGTCGCGCCCATCCCGATTGCACGACTCGGCTCTATCGGGAACCTTCGCGGCAGATGGTCTTTCTGGAAGTGATCAGGAACATATAGGCCGGAGGGGCAAATGGCGACGTTAGAAGAAGCGATGATGGGGCATTTCCAGTGGGAGGAAATGCGAAAGCCCGATCCGGTGCAATCGGGGCAATCAGGGCAACAATCACCGGCAAAAAACGACTCCTTTTGGGTTGCTGTGGGGCTGGAGTTTAATGACAGCCCTGAGAAGCCGATGAATTGGGGTACCGTAGAACCACTGATTGATCAGCTGCGTGCGGCTCGGTTCAACAAGATTGTCGTCATTGGCGAGTACGAGAAGCAGCATATCAAGGCGGAGCTCACTACTACTAGCCCTCCGTCGGTCCGCCTGATGCTTTTGGCGCAACGGTCAAAATTGTCAGAAATCGTGCGGTATATCGAGCGCGTACTTGGCGTATCGGTCCTGTCAATCGGAGGCCCGTTTCTGCGCGATGCGTTTACGCCACCAGCGCACATACCTTCGCCGATTGAATTTATGTCTGAAAGTCAAAAACCGAAGGAGGATTTGGCAGCAGTCGCCACGGCGCCAGAACCGCCCGCGGCTGCGGGCAAGGAGCCGATCATCGGCATAATCGACGACGGAATTGCCTATCTGAACAAGCAGTTCTGCACAGTTGAAAACGGAAAATTCGCAAGCCGGTTCCGGTCGGTCTGGCTGCAGTCGGATTTGTTCGCAGACATGAATTTCCGCGGCACCGACGTGCCGTTCGGGGATGTTCTGGAAACGGCTGAACTGAACAGCCTTCTGAACGACGGACAGTCCGAGGCCTGTATCTACAGCATGCGAAACTCTGTTCTTTATCCCCCGCCAAGCCAGCAAGCCACCAATACCCATCTTGCCCATGGCACGCATGTGCTGGATCTGGCCGCCGGGGCAGAACCGGCGATCGACGGGCCACCGCTGATCGCGGTTCAGCTGGCGCCGGGGATGGTATGGGACACGTCCGGGCGGCGGTTGGAGCCGTTTCTGGTCATGGGCCTGCGCTGGATGGTACAGCGGGCGCTGAGGGAAGACCGCGATCTGGTCGTAAACATCAGCCTTGGCTCGTTGGCCGGGCCGGGTGACGAAAACAATTTCGTCGCCAGTGCGATCAAGTACGAGATTGATGCTTTTGAGCGTATATCGAAAGAAAATGGCCAGAACAGAAGGATGCGGGTTGTCGTTGCCTATGGCAACTCATGGCGCAGCGATCTGGTTGCAGAGTTTACGCTGACCAAAGACGCCCAGACACAATCGCTCGACTGGCGTATCCTGCCCGATGGATACAGTTCGAGTTATATGGAACTGCGGGTGCCAAAGACGGCAAACAACATCACTCTGGCGCTAACCCCGCCCGCAGCGCTGACCGGCGGACTGTCCTGGACATTCAACACCGCCGCACCGACAACGATCAACACCCCGTCCGGCGTGCCCGTCGCGCAGATTCTGCCCTTGCCGCCCGAAAGGGATGCGCTGGCTGTGCTGATCGCCATTGCGCCCACCGCCTGTCTGGAACCCGGCGGGCAGTCGCTTACCCCAGCGGGCGCATGGAAGGTGACCGTGGCGACAAGTGACACGGTGACAGAGAGTGTGACGATGCGGGTACAGCGCAACGACACGCCGGTCGGCTATCGGTCCTATGGGCGGCAGTCTTATCTGGCCGACAGCGGCCTGAGCGACTGGGACGAAGAGATGCGGGACTATACGCAGCCTGCCAAAGGCTCGGCCATCAAGCGCACGGGAACCGCCAATGCCTATGCCGGACTTGCCGACATTGCCTCATCCTATCAGAACAAGGTCTATTTCGTTGGTGCGGCCCGCCGCGATCCGGGGGCGCTGAAGCATAGCCCGGACGGTGACTTTCTGCCGTCCCTCTATACGTCAGAAGGGCACAGGGTGTATGCAGAGGCCTTTCGGGTCAAAAGTCCAGGGCCCAGCCTTGCGGCCTTGGGCGATGACGGGCGGTTTCTGGGCGGTCGCAGCGCCAGCTCGGTTCTCAGCGGTGCGCGGACCCTGCGCCTGTCAGGAACATCGGTCGCGGCCGGGCTGATCACACGGCGCGTCGCAGAGGCCTTGCCAGGCACATCATCGATGCAGGATGAGTTTGCCATGGTTCTGGGCCGACAACCGACCGGTTCGCGTGATACGCGCCTGGGTTTTGGCGTTGCGCCGACCTAGAGCAGGATGATGTTTGAAGGAAACACCACCCTGCTCTCGTTTTCAGGTGGTCGCGTGATTGATGAGGAAAACCGGTTGCCACTTTTCCTCATCACGCTCTCGGAAGGGCGGGGCCGGATAGACCGGCCCCATCCCCTTACTTCCATTCATCCAAGGCCAGTTCCCAGACCTTGCGCAGCGCCGAATAACCGTGCGCGCCCTGTACATCCGGCCGGTTTTTGGCTGCTGTGATCCCGCTTGTCGGCTTGCCCTGTGTTGCCCCGCCCAGCGCATCGCGCAGATTGTCCAGAAAGAACCCTGCATTCCAGCCAGACCCATCAATTGCCCAACCCTGCACCAGGGTCGGTGGTGCGGCGGCGTCCGTGCTGACATGGGCGATGATGGCCAGCGCCAGAGTGAGCCCGGTGACCGCGCCGCCGGCATTGTCCGTGGGGAAGTGCACACCGGCCACAGTGCGGTTTTCGGCGATGCGCGCGGCCAGGCGGAACGGCAGCAGCGGCACGCGGTCCTTGTCGGGATCCGGGGCCGTCTTGAACAACAGATCGGTAACGGCAGACGTGCTGTTCAGCTGCAGACGGGCCAGAACCGTGGCGATAGCAAAAGCCTCGCAAGCATGGCCGCTGATATAGCTGGAATGACCGGGCGTCTGGATTACCGGCTGCACCTGCGGTGAAAGATCGTTGGGGCGCGGTGTCGAACAGTAAAGCTTGATCCGCATTTCCTGCGCGACAACACAGCGCAGGACGGCGTCCAGAAAGGTCATGGTCCAGCGGCGGCGATTCCAGTCCAGTTTGAACAAAGCGGCAAAGAAGGATGTCAAATCTGTTTGCTGGGCAAGGATTTCCGGCATGCGGTCGGCCCGCAGGTCAGCGGCGGAACGTACCTGGGAAAGTTGGCCCGGCTGAGTGGCCGTACCCGTCAGCGCGCCCATACTGGGCGGCTTAAGGGTGACCAGCGGCAAATCGGAAACAGGGTATGCGGGTTGCTGTTGCCCTGCCAAAGGTTGGCATGGTTTCGGAGGACCGACAACGCGAAGCTCGACACTGTCCGGCGTCGGGGTCACGGAAAACAGCGCCATCGCATCATGGGCCAGAACCTCGGACAATGCCGAAGGGTCCATAGCTGTCAGTCTTTGGGTATTTTCCTGACCCATGCAGACGGGCCGCGGAATTGCCCCGGTATGCAGGGGCGAGCCATCATGCGTGCCGTTCCAATAGCCCAGAATTCCCTCTGCCGTCTGGCCGATGGCAGAACTGAGCAGCGGCGATCCGCTGCCTGCCGCGTGATGGCTGTGGTGCGAATGGTGACTGTGATGCGAGTGGTGGCTGTGGTGCGAATGATGACTGTGGTGGCTGAACGATGACATTCCAGTCCCTCCTTTGCTGGTGGTCCATGGCTAACGCCGATGGGGTCGTGCTGAAACACGATAAACCGCCGGCTGCGCATTTCTGACGATGGGCTGACGCTGCGGCCTAAAGACGCCGGCTGGCAGCCTGCAAAAGACCCATCATCCGCATTGTCACCGCTGGGTAGCCGTCATTGTGCAACAGCATGTCCAAGGTGAATCCGGGTTCAGCCTTGGCCAGCATCCCGGTATAGCGGGCGGCCCTTGCATGGTCGCCTTTGATCAATGACAGGACGATCAGGCCGCGCAATGGCGGCCGGAACCGCGGCGCCCGGTGTGCGATGGTCTCGTAACTCTGGATGCAGCTGTCTATGTCACCCGACGCCAAGGCAATCAGGGCCGAAATCCCCATAAAGAAAAAACCGTTATGGGCGTTTGCCGATATGTCTGCAGCAATGTTGCCATGGCGGGTGGCGTCATCAAACCTGTTGGCCCGCAAATAGGACGCCGCCAGCGCATAGTGGGCATAAGGGTTGAGCGGGTTGATCGCCACCGCTTCTTGTGCGGTGGCATTGGCGGCAACTGCGTCCATCGACAGCATCGCGCTGATTTGCGAGACAAGCGCCAGCACGGTCGAGTTTGGGCCGGGATAGGACAAGGCCATATGCGCAAATCCTTCGGCTTCGTCCCGAACTTCGTCGAAATCGGTGCGCACACGCTCGATCATCATGGTTTGGCGAAGAAAGGCCCGCCAGGCCCAGGCCTGGGCAGTGGGGGCGACATCGATACTTTCCTTAAGCAGCCTGTCGGCCCGCAAAAGCTGCTCGTGATCAAAGGTAAAGATCGCGCGTATGGCCTGGGACTGCCGACCCTGCGCCCAGGTACCGCTGTCGGGTTCGACGGCAAGCGCAAGTGCCGCATGCGCGGCCTCGGCCGCCTCGAACGTCAATCGGGAGAAGTCAGCAGATTCCATCGCCGCTGCAGGTTCGCTAGGAAATTTGGCACGCCGTGTCCAGGCCACCCTGCGCTGGGCAATATTGGTGATTGACGCTACCACATGGATGGAATTGTCAAACAAAGCCGTCTCTATCGTAAGCCGTAACCCCTTTACCGGCGCCAATATCTCTGACCGGCCCGGCGAGATGTGGTATATTTCAACCTCGGCCAGGTCGCCGATCAGACGGGAAATCTCGCTGGACAGCGCGACTGGAAGAAAGGTCTCCACACCGGAACCCAGGCTATTGACCTGAACCAGCAACGGCACACGCCGTAACCCTGCCGGACCATGTTTCGTGGGTCGCAGATCAGGCGGCACAAAGCGCGCACGCTGCTCTGCCAACCATTCCTCGAAAGCTTCGTCACGGATATCAATGCCTTCCAAAAACTCCCGACCGGCTGCGACGGCACGTGCCACGCCGACCGGATCGGCCTCGATATCCGTATCGACATCTGCCAGAGCAACAATTTCTCGATCAGTCGTCAGCCGATCTGCATATGGCCCAAGCGCTTGGCGGATCTCATATAACGTCTGGCGCAAACTACCGCTTGCCTGATCGGCGCTGCGGTCGGACCACAGTTTCGCCTCCAGCCATCTGCGCGCCCGACGATGATCGGTCGCGGTACAGATCAGGGCAAGCAGCGCGCATGCTTTGGAACCACGCGGGCTGAAGTCTGCGCCCCCGGCATCTTGCAGGCGAAACGTACCGATCAGCTGAAGCCGCATGGTTCGAAAACTGCAATGGTCTTTTTTAAATCAAACATCTTTGACGTGTAGCGTCTATATTAATAGCACAAGAATATGCATGACGCGGAAATAACCGACAGGCCGAGATTTTTGTCTGCGCTGCACGCCGGAAATATTCTCGGGCCCGATTTCAGCAGCTGTCTTTCCGAAGGTGCTGCGGTGGGGCGACCGTAGCCAGGCCTGCCACATGTGCGGTGGCGCACATCTTAAGTGATGAATCGCAACAGACACAGCTATTGCGCACAAATCGCTCCGTGCCCATTTTGGGGGCAACAGCAGAAAGGCGGCATCATGTCCAAAACCATGCCCACCTACTTCATTTCGCACGGCGGCGGCCCTTGGCCCTGGATGGAGGATTGGCGCGCCCGGTTCGTCAACCTTGAAGCCAGCTTTGTCCGGATGGTCGCCGAACTGCCGGAACGGCCCCGCGCCATCCTGATGATCTCGGGCCATTGGGAGGATGAGAGCTTTGCCGTCATGTCCAGCGCCAACCCGCCGATGGTCTATGACTATCATGGCTTTCCGCCCCATACGTTCCAGATCACCTATCCCGCGCCCGGCGCGCCCGATCTGGCCCGCCGTGCCGCCGACCTGATCGCGGCGGCGGGCCTGCCGGTGCGGCTGGACGCGCAGCAGGGGTATGACCATGGCTGCTTCGTGCCCGCCTTTGTCATGTATCCCGATGCCTCGGTTCCTGTTTTTCAGGTGTCTCTGCGCCGTGGCTACAGCCCGGCCGAGCATTTCGCGATGGGCCGGGCGCTGGCGCCCCTGCGGGACGAAGGCGTGCTGATCATCGGATCGGGCCTTTCCTATCACAACCTGCGGCTTTTCGGGCCCAAGGCCAAGGTCCCGTCCGAGGCGTTCGATGGCTGGCTGGCCGATGTCATGAAACGCCCGGCGGCGGACCGGACCCAGGCCCTTTTGGACTGGGAACAGGCGCCCTATGCGCGGATATGCCATGCCGAAGAGGATCATCTGGTTCCCCTGTTTGCCGCTCTGGGCGCGGCCGAGGGGGAAACGGCGACGATGGTCTATCATGACACCGATCTTTTCGGCGGAGTGACAGCCTCCAGCTATCGGTTTGGCTGAGACCGGGCCGAACGGCGCGCCGGCACCACCAAAAACAAGGGCCGCCCCAAAGGACGGCCCCGGTAACCCACTACACGCCGATCAGGCGTTGACGCTGTCTTTCAGCACTTTGGCGATGGCGATCTTGACGACCTTGTCGGCAGCCTTGGTCACCGTTTCGCCCGTGGCCGGGTTGCGCACCTGACGCTCGGGGCGGGCGCGGCAGACGACCTTGCCGATACCCGGCAGGGTCACGGCGCCACCAGCGGCCACTTCACGTGCCACAACGGCGGCGATCGCATCCAAAGCGCCCGAGGCGGTCTTCTTGTCGGCACCCATGGCGTCGGCGATGGCAGCCACCAGCTGGGTCTTGGTCATCGGTTTGGACATAACTGTCTCCTTGTTGCCCCCGGCAGCGGGGGATACTTGTCCCTCGTTCGCAGTCAGTAGCGGCCAAACACAACAACTTGCCGCGCAAGGCAAGGGTTTTTCGCAGGGCAAGGCCCATTTCCGCCGGGTCAGAGGAAGGCTGTTTCCTCGAAACTACGCAACTTGCGGCTGTGTATCCGTTCCAGCGGCATTTCGCGGATCAGTTCCATCGCCCGGACACCGATGCGCAGATGGCGGCTGACCTGGGTGCGGTAGAATTCGGTCGCCATCCCCGGCAGCTTCAACTCGCCATGCAGGGGTTTGTCAGAGACACAGAGAAGCGTGCCGTAAGGCACCCGGAACCGGAATCCGTTCGCGGCAATCGTGGCGCTTTCCATGTCCAGCGCGATGGCGCGCGATTGCGACAGGCGCTGAACCGGGCCGGACTTGTCGCGCAGTTCCCAGTTGCGGTTGTCGATGGTGGCGACGGTGCCGGTACGCATGATGCGCTTCAGCTCGTATCCCGACAGTTCGCTGACCTCTTCGACCGCATGTTCCAGGGCGATCTGCACCTCGGCCAGGGCCGGGATCGGCACCCAGATCGGCAGGTCGGCATCCAGCACATGGTCCTCGCGCAGATAGGCATGGGCCAGGACGAAATCGCCCAGCGACTGGCTGTGGCGCAGACCCGCGCAATGGCCGACCATCAGCCAGGCATGGGGACGCAGGACCGCGATATGGTCGGTCGCCGTCTTGGCGTTCGACGGGCCGACGCCGATATTGACCAGTGTGATCCCCTGCCCGCCGGGCCGTTTCAGGTGATAGGTCGGCATCTGCGGCAGCTTGGCAACCTCGGGCAGGATACCGTCCGGGGTGGTGATCTCGGCATTTCCCGGGCCGACAAAGCCCGTGTAACCACTGGCCGGGTCGGCCAGCACCTCGCGGGCCAGCGTCTCGAATTCATCGACATAGAACTGGTAGTTGGTGAACAGGACGTGGTTCTGGAAATGCTCGGCATCCGTCGCCGTGTAATGCGAAAGCCGGGCCAGCGAATAATCGACGCGCTGGGCGGTGAAGGGTGCCAGATGGCCCGACCCGTCGGCGTTCGGCCGGGCGGTGCCATTGACGATATCGTCGTTCGTTGTGTTCAGGTCGGGCACGTCAAAGACATCGCGCAGGGGGAAGTTCACCGCCCCTTCCTGCGGCACCGCCAGACCGGGGTTCGAGGCGACGGCGAAATGCAGCGGCATCGGCGTGGCCGAGGGGCCGACCGTCACCGGCACGCCGTGGAAGCGGATCAGCATCTCGATCTGCTGCACCAGATAATTGCGAAACAGGTCAGGTCGGGTGATGGTGGCGACATAGGTTCCGGGGATCGGCAGATGGCCAAAGCTCATCCGACTGTCGCCCGCCGCATGGCTGGTGGTGGTGATCCGCACCTCGGGATAATAGGCGCGGACCCGCGCGGGCGGGCGTTTGCCCTTCAGCGTCTGGGCGAACCTGTCGATGAGGAAGCGGGTGGCCTGGACATAAAGCTGTTCCAGCCGCGCGACGGCGGCTTCGGCATTGGTAAAGGCCTCGGGGGCCATGGCATCGGGGCTGAGGATACGTTGGATGGGGGTCATTCAAAAAGGTCCGTGAACTGGAATGTGCGCACATCGACCAGGCCAAGGTCCGAAAGGCGCAATTCGGGGATGACGACCAGCGCCAGAAAGGAATGCTGGATCGAGGCATTGTTCAGATCGCAGCCGCAGTCGCGCATGGCAGCCACCAGCGCTTGGGCGCGGGCGGCCATCTGCGGCGCCGGGGCGTCCGACATCAGCCCGGCGATCGGCAGGGCGATCTGGGCCACCTCCGCCCCGTCCTTCCACAGGGAAAAGCCGCCACCCATGCGGGCGATGCTGTTGGCCGCCTCGGCCATCATCGCCCGGTCGGTGCCGACAACGATGATCTGATGGGCGTCATGCGCCACGGTCGAGGCCAGCGCCATCCGCCCCTGATAGCGAAAGCCGGTGACAAAGCCGTTCTGCATCCGGCCCGAGGCGAGATGCCGTTCGATCACCGCGACCTGTGCCACATCCTGCGCAGGGTCCGGCTGCACAATACCGTCCCGCACCTCCAATTCGGCGGAAAGGGCCCGGGTCGGCGCCTGATTTTCGACAATGCCGATGACCTTCACCCGAACCCTGTCCTGCCCCGCCGGCGCGCGGATTTCAAAGTCGTCAGGCCGCTTGTCGCGCCCCATCCGCACCGTGTCCCGCGCCTGTGCCGGCCAGTCGTAATGGGGGCAGGTCACAGCCAGATGACCATCCCGTGCCACCGTCACCCCCCGCGCGATCACCTGTTCCACCGGCAGGGTCCGCAGGTCCGAAGTCAGGATCATATCGGCCCGCCGCCCGGGGGTGATCGAGCCCAGCTCGCGTTCCAGCCCGAAATGGGTGGCAGTGTTGATCGTCGCCATCTGCAGCGCGATCAGCGGATCGCAACCCTTTTCGACCGCCCGGCGATAGGCGCGGTCCATATGGCCTTCGTCCACCAGGGTGCCGGGGTGGCAATCGTCGGTGCACAGGATGAAGTTCCGGGGGTCGAGGCCCCGTTCCGTTACCGCCGTGATCTGGCGGTCCACATCGAACCAGGCCGACCCGTGGCGCATCATCGCCCGCATCCCCTGCCGGGCGCGGGCCACCGGATCCTCCTCGGTCGTACCTTCGTGATCGTCGGCCGGGCCGCCCGCGACATAGGCCAGAAAGGCGCGGCCAAGGTCGGGGCTGGCATAGTGGCCACCCACAATCTTGCCCGCCCGCTGGGTCGCGGCGATTTCGGCCAGCATCTGCTGGCTGCCCGCGATCACACCGGGAAAGTTCATCATCTCGCCCAGGCCGATGATGCCGGGCCAGCCCATCGCCTCGGCCACCTCGTCCGGGCCGATTTCATAGGGCGTGGTTTCCAGACCCGGAGCGGATGGTGCACAGGACGGCATCTGCATGAACATGCTGACTGGCTGCATCATCGCCTCGTCATGCATCATCCGCACGCCGTCGATCCCCAGCACATTGGCAATCTCGTGCGGGTCGGCGAACATGGTGGTTGTGCCGTGCGGGATGACGGCGGCGGCAAACTCCGCCGGGGTCAGCATGCCGCTTTCCACATGCATATGGCCGTCACATAGGCCGGGGACCATATAGCGGCCCTCTGCCTCGATCACCTGCGTCTCGGGGCCGA
>CAZKJZ010000032.1:0-15448 GCA_964553145.1 uncultured Frigidibacter sp.
AGGACCATGACCTTGCGGCCAAAGGGGGTGGTGGGGGAATGAAAGAGGCGCATGGCGGGCTTTCGATCACAGGGCTGCGGGACCAGCCTAATTCCACAAGCGGTGAAAACAAGGGACTTCTGACGGGAAGTTCGGATCTGGCTTCTTGCGCCAAGGCCCGAGAACTGGCAGGTTCGTTGCGTTCTCAGGGCGGGGTGAAACTCCCCACCGGCGGTATGGGGGAAACTCCGAGCCCGCGAGCGCCCCGGATTTTTTCGGGGGTCAGCAGATCCGGTGCGATGCCGGGGCCGACGGTTACAGTCCGGATGAAAGAGAACGGGCAGGGCAGCATCCGGTCGGGTGCGGCCGGTCTCGTGATCGCCTTGGGTGACGTGTCACTTTGAAAGGAGTTCACACATGACACACACCCGCTATGCTTTTATCAAGTCCAGTTGGCATGCCGACATCGTGGACCGCGCGCTCGACGGGTTCCGCGAGGGGATTGGTCCGGCCGATGTCGATGTATTCGATGTTCCCGGCGCCTTCGAAATCCCGCTTCTGGCGCGCGATCTGGCACGGTCGGGCCGCTATGCAGCACTGATCGGCGCGGCCTTTGTGGTAGATGGTGGCATCTATCGGCACGAATTTGTGGCCCAAGCTGTGGTCCAGGGGCTGATGAGCGCGCAGATGGATTCGGGCGTGCCGGTCCTGTCGGTCGTGCTGACGCCGCATAATTTTCAGGAGACCGACGCGCACCGCGCCTTCTTCACAGCGCATTTCGTGGAGAAGGGTCGCGAAGCGGCGCAGGCGGCACTGGCGGTTGATACGGTCAGGCGGGCGCTTGCAGCGTGAGGCGAAGGCAGGGGGATTCGCGTCCCCCAAGTCCGCGCGACCTGCGCCGGCGTTCTTCAGGGCAAAGGTCCAGCGGACCTTTGCTTCTACCTCATCACCCCGCAGGATATTGGTCAGCAATGAAAGTGGGGTCAGGCCAGCAGTTGCCCGTTGGTGTGGCCGCTGATTGTTGCGCTGACGATCTGCCCTTCGGGCTGGTCGGCATCGAAGGCGACTTCGGTGAACTGTTCGGTGCGGCCCATGCGCGGGCTTTCCATCAGGATGCGGTGGGTCCGGCCCTGTTGCGCGGCAAGGTGGCGGGCAAGGGCCGCGTCACCCGCAGCACGCAGACGCGCGGCGCGGTCCTTGCGCAGCGCGCCCGGCACCTGGGGCATGCGGGCGGCGGGCGTGCCCTTGCGGGCTGAATAGGGGAAGATGTGCAGGAAGGTCAGGTCGCAGTCCGTGACCAGCCGCAGCGAATTTTCGAACATCGGCTCGGTTTCGGTCGGAAAGCCCGCGATGATGTCGGCGCCGAAGATCATGTCGGGGCGCAGGCGGCGGGCCTCTTCGCAAAAGGCAATGGCGTCGTCGCGCAGGTGGCGGCGTTTCATCCGTTTCAGGATCATGTCGTCGCCCGCCTGAAGGCTGAGGTGCAGGTGCGGCATCAGGCGGGGTTCGGTGGCGATGGCCAGCATCAGATTGTCGTCGGCCTCGATAGAATCGATCGAGGAGATGCGCAGGCGGGGCAGGTCGGGCACAAGGCGCAGGATGCGCATGACAAGATCGCCAAGCCGCGGCGTGCCCGGCAGGTCGGCACCCCAGGAGGTCAGGTCGACGCCGGTCAGGACCACTTCAAGAAAGCCCTTGTCGACCAGCCGTTTGATCTGTTCGACCACGACGCCTGCAGGGACCGACCGGGAATTGCCACGCCCGAAGGGGATGATGCAGAAGGTGCAGCGATGGTCGCAGCCGTTCTGGACCTGCACATAGGCGCGGTGACGGCCGAATCCGTCAATCAGGTGGCCGGCGGTTTCGCGGACCGACATGATGTCGTCGACCTGGATGCGTTCGGTCGCGCCGATCAGGTCGGGGGCGCCGAGGGCGGCCCAGGTGTCGGCCTGCATCTTTTCGGTATTGCCGATGACGCGCGTTACCTCGGGCATCGCGGCGAAGGTTTCGGGTTCGGTCTGGGCGGCGCAGCCGGTGACGATCAGGGGCGCATCAGGATGTTCGCGCGACAGGCGGCGGATTTCCTGCTTGGCCTTCCGGACCGCTTCGGCGGTGACGGCGCAGGTATTGACCACAACCGCGCCCTGAACGCCTGCGGCGGCGGCCAGCTCCTTCATCGCTTCGGTCTCATAGGCATTCAGCCGACAGCCGAGCGTGGCAAAGACGGGTGGGGCGCTCATGCGGTCTGGGTCAGGAAGGCCGGTGTCAGCTGGCCGTCGAAGACATGGGCGGTGGGGCCGGCCATCCAGACCCCGTCCTCGCGCCAGTCGATGAAAAGCGTGCCGCCGTCCAGATCGACCGTCACCTGACGCCCGGTCAGGCCGCGCAGATGGGCGGCGACGGCGGTGGCGCAGGCGCCCGAGCCGCAGGCCAGCGTCACGCCAGCGCCGCGTTCCCAGACCCGCATCCGCAAGCGGTCGGGGCCGGTCAGAGAGGCGAATTCGACGTTGGTGCCCTGGGGATAAAGCGTATCTTTTTCGTGGCGCGGCCCGTCCCTGGCCGGGTCGGTCAGGGTGGCATCCTCGACCAGAAACACGCAATGGGGATTGCCCATGCCGACCGCGACCGGCAGGCCGGGCAGCGGCAGATGCAGGGTGTCGGTGGCGCGGGCCAAAGGAATGTCCTGCCAGTCAAGCTGCGGCAGGCCCATGTTCACCTCGACCAGCCCATCCGCGCGGCGCCGGGCCGCCAAAAGGCCGCGGGCGGTGACAAACTGCACATGATCGCGGCCCAGCGCCGCCATCATCTGATCGGCCACGCAGCGCGAGGCATTGCCGCACGCCTCGGCCCGGCTGCCGTCGCTGTTCCAGAAATCCAGCTGATAGTCGCCTTCGCTGCTGTCCCTGATCTCGGCCAGCTGGTCAAAGCCGACACCGCGATTGCGGTCGCCCAGCGCGCGGGCCAGGGCGGGTGTGGTCACGGCCGCACGCCCCCGTGAATCGATGATCACGAAGTCATTGCCTGCGCCATGCATCTTGCGAAAGCCGATGGGGTCTGGTGGGGCCGTGTCTCTCATCCGCCCCATATACGCGGGCCGGGGCGATTTTGCCAGTGCGCCCCGTTTTTGCCCTTGACCCTGCCCGGCGCCCTACCTAAAGAGGCGCCGATGTTGGGCCCGTAGCTCAGTTGGTAGAGCAACTGACTTTTAATCAGTGGGTCACAGGTTCGAATCCTGTCGGGCTCACCATACAGATCAAGGGCTTGGGCGTAATTGCCCGAGCCTTTTGTTTTTGCGGGCGACCTTTGGGCCAGCCGGGTGCGTGGCGCGGCAGGGCTCCGCAACGCCGCGCGAAGGTCAGTCCCCGCCGATCAGCAGAATCTGGACATCGGCCACATTGGTGCCGGTGGGCCCCGTGACCAGCAGGTCGCCGGCCAAGGACAGGGCGCGGTTGCTGTCGTTCGCGGCCAGCAGTGCCGCGGCATCGCCCCCGGCCGCGTGCAGCCGCGCGACTGTGCCGGCATCGACCAACCCGCCCGCCGCCGTCGTCGGCCCGTCGCGGCCATCGGTGCCGCCCGACAAAAAGACCCAGTCGCGACCCAGGGGCGGCATGGCCATCGCTACCCGCAGCGCCAGTTCCTGATTGCGCCCGCCAAGGCCGGTGCCGCGCAGGGTCACGGTCGTTTCTCCGCCAAAGACCAGACAGGCCGGACCCTGTTGCGACAGCGCCGCTGCCACGATCTGCCCTGCCGCTTGCCCGACGTCGCCCGTCAGATGGTCCGAGACGATGCGCGCGCCCGGTCCCGCCGCCGCGACAACGGCCATAAGGCTGAGGCGGTTCGACCCGATCAGGTGGTTGCGCGCGGGGGGCAGGGGCAGGTCGGTTACGGGCCGCGACAAGGCGGTGCGGACGCTGGCGGGAAGGTCGGGCCAAAGGCCGCGGTCCTGCAGCAGCTGCCGCGCCATCGGCCGGCTGCCGATCGGGGCCGTGGTCGGGCCCGAGGCGATCACCCGCAGATCGTCGCCGATCACATCCGACAGGATATAGGCGGTCACCGGCGCCGGGGCCGCACAGCGCAGAAAGCCGCCGCCCTTCAGCCGCGACAGGCCCTGACGCACCAGATTCATCGCCGTGATATCCAGACCCGCGCCCAGCAAAAGCCGGTTCACCTGGGCCTTTTCCCGCAGCGAGACGCCCGCGACGGGCGCGGGCAACAGGGCCGATCCCCCGCCGGAAATCAGTGCGATCACCCGGTCCGCCGCCCCGGCCCCTGCCAAAAGCGCCTCGACCGCACGCGCGGCCTTTGCGCCCTTTTCATCCGGCACCGGATGCCCGGCGGCCATGACCCTGGCACCCGGCACGGGACGGGCGTTTTCCGCGTTGGTGACGATCAGCGCGTCGTGCGGCGCATCGCCAAGCCGTGCCAGCAGCGCCCGGGCCATCGGCACGGCGGCCTTGCCCAGGGCGACGGTGATCAGCCGCCCCCCCGGGCCCGCCTGCGGCAAGGGGTTGACGGCCAAGGCACGTGACAGGGCCATGGCCGGATCGGCCGCAGAGCAGGCCACAAAGAAAAGGCCCCTGGCCCTGTCGCGCAACGCCTCCATCCCCTCAGCCGCCCGCGATCTGACGGGCTTTTTGCACAAGAACCTCGGCCTGCCGGATCGAGGCATAATCGATCAGCCGCCCGTCCAGCGACACCGCACCCTTGCCCTCGGCCGCGGCCTGTTCCATGGCCTGCAGGATGCGGTTGGCGCGCGTCACCTCGGCCTCGGACGGGCTCATCACCTGGTTCGCCAGGGCGATCTGGCTGGGGTGAATGGCCCATTTGCCCTCGCACCCCAGAACCGCCGCCCGCCGCGCTGCCGCGCGATAGCCGTCGGAGTCGGAAAAATCACCAAAAGGTCCGTCCACCGGGCGCAGGCCATTGGCGCGCGCTGCCACCACCAGCCGGGCCAGCGCATAATGCCACATGTCGCCCCAATGCACCGCGCGGGTCCCATCCTCCAACGGGTCGGTCAGGACCGCGTAATCGGGGTTCACGCCGCCGATGATGGTCGTGCGCGCCCGGGTCGAGGCGGCATAGTCGGCAACGCCGAAATGCAGGCTTTCGTTGCGCCGCGAGGCCGCGGCAATCTGGGTGATGTTCTGCATGCCGAGCGCGGTTTCGATGATATGTTCGAACCCGATGCGCTTTTTGAAGCCTTTGGCATCCTCGATCTGGGTGACCATCATGTCGACGGCATAGACATCAGCCGCCGTGCCGACCTTGGGGATCATGATCAGGTCCAGCCGTTCGCCTGCCTGTTCCACCACATCCACAACGTCGCGATACATGAAATGCGTATCCAGCCCGTTGATTCGCAGCGACATGGTCTTTTTGCCCCAGTCGATCTCGTTCAGGGCTTTGATGATGTTCTTGCGGGCCTGTGGCTTGTCATCGGGGGCGACGGCATCCTCGAGATCAAGGAAGATGACGTCAGCCTCGGATTTCGCGGCCTTTTCAAACATTTGCGGCGCGCTGCCGGGAACGGCAAGCTCGCTTCGGTTCAGGCGCGCGGGCGCCTGCTGAATCATGTGGAACGACATCTGAAAGCTCCTTACGGACGTAGGAGCTGCACCCACCCTAGGCATCGCCAAGCCGAACGGTGCCGTCAACCCCTTTTCGGTGCGCGCCTACTGGCGGTGAAAATCCCCGCGTGACGCGCGGTTCGCATAATAGAAGGCGATCGCCTGGGTCCGGTTCTTGACCGACAGCTTGTCGAAGAGGTTCGACAGGTGAAACTTGACGGTATTGGCGCTGATGTCGAATTCGCGCGCCAGTTCGCGATTGGTTAGCCCGCGCGACAGGGATTCCAAGAGCGACCGTTCGCGCGGCGACAGCTGTTCGATCGGGTCTTTCTGCAGGCTGCGTATGTCGAGGAAGGGAAAGACCATCTGCCCCTTTGCCACCGCAGCGCAGGTATCCAGCAGCCGTTCGACCGATTCGGACCGCGCGACAAATCCGGCGGCCCCGGCAGCCAGCGCCTTGCGCGGCGTGTCGGCGCTGTCGTCGGCATAGACGACCAGCCGGGGCGCGTTGGGTTGGGCGCGCAGAATGTCGATCAGCCGCGCCCCGCCCAGCGCCGGCAGGTTCCAGTCGATGACGCCGACATGGACCGGCATCCGCATCACTGCACCCAGAAAGCCCTCGGCGGTGGAAGAGGTGGCCACAAGCGAAAAACGTGGGTCTTTTTCGAAGATTTCCGCCATTGCCGTCAGCATCAGCGGATTGCTGTCGGCCAGCATCACGGTGACCGCCTCTTCCTTTTGCCCTGCGTTCCAGCGTGTCATCTTGCCCCTGACCCCACCCATATGGGTGGGCTATCTTTGCTGTATACCGTCGTGCTCCGCCTAAATGGGTAGGTAAAACCCCATTCATTTAGATGCCCATTGGCAGGATATAGGAATATTGCGGCTTTTGTCGACTGGGGCTTTGTTTGGGGGCAGGACGCCCCTTCTGGCTGTCTCTGCCCTCCGGCTTTTCGCTGCACCCCGGCCGGAGGCAGAGCATCGGCCAAGGGCCAGCGTCCGGCCCGTCCGTCAGGGATGCGGCTGGTCAGAGGAACCAGCCCCGCCCCCGGCCGAGGCCAGACCCTTGAGGAGGACAAGGCCGAGCGATGACTGAAACCGTTCCATTCCCGCCGCTGCACATCCCGCAGACGCTTGCCGCAGGTCCGGGGCCGGGCAATACCGATGCCCGCGTTCTGGCCAGCTTTGCCAATGCCGGTATCGCCGACCATATGCAGGCCGACGTGCTGCGCGGCATGGTCGAATGCAAGCTGATGCTGCGCCAGATCTGGGGCACGGCCAATGTCCACACCTTTGGCGTGGCCGGCACCGGCTGGAGCGGGCTCGACTGTCTCTTTTCGGCCATCCTGCCGGGCGACAGCGTGGTCGCCTTTGTCAACGGCACCTTCAGCGGGATCGACGCGCTGACCGTACGGATGAAGGCCGCAAGCCGCGCCGACCTGGCGGCGAATGCGCTGGACCCGCAGCCGGCCACTGTCACCACCATCACCATTCCGCATGGCCAGTCGGTCACCGGCGAGGTGATCGAGGCAGCGCTGGCCGCGCACAGACCGACCTGGGCGGTGATGGCGCATTGGGAAACCGGATCGGGCCGCATCAACGACCTGCGCGGCTTTTCGGATGCCTGCGAACGCCACGGGGTGATGGGGCTTGTCGATGCCGTTTCTTCGCTGGGGATCGAGGACTTCGCGATCGACGACTTTCCGGGGGTGGTCGGCTGGGCCTCGTGCCCGCAAAAGGGGGTTCTGTGCCTGCCGCTGACCTATGCCCCGGTCAGCTTTACCGATCGCTATATCGCCCATCTGCGGGCCAATGGCGCCCACAGCTTTGTTCATCATCCGGTGATGGAGGCCCGCCACTGGGCGATCATCGACGGCAAGGATGTGGCGGCGGGCAGCTATCACCGCACCCATTCAGGCTATGCGGTCGCCGCTTTCCACGAGGCGCTGCGCATCAATATCCAGCATGGCAAGGCGCAAAAGGCGCGCGATTATGCCTATCACGAGGCCGCCCTGCGCGCCGCCGTTCAGGCTTTGGGCTGCACCGTCACCTCGAACATGAGCAGCCTTGTGGTGCTGAACCTGCCCGCCACGCTGGCCGGGCGCGAGAAAGAGCTTGTGCAGGCCGCGCGGGCACGGGGGTTCGGCATCTGGCCGACGCTGTCGGAACCCGTGCAGGTGCGCATCGGCATTCTGAACCAATTGTCGCAAGTCGCCATCACCGAGATCGTGACGCGCTTTGCCGACCATATGAACGAGATGGGCGCAGGGGTTGACCCTGCCGCGGCCCTGGGGGCGCTGCGGCGCCACTATGACGCGGCAATGGCAGCCGAATAAGCGACCTGATACACACCGAAGAGGGAGGCTTCGATGGACATTCACGAATACCAGGCCAAGGAAATCCTGGCCCGGTTCGGCGTAGCCGTGCCGCAGGGCGGGCTGGCCTATAGCCCCGAACAGGCGGCCTACCGCGCACGCGAACTGGGCGGAAGCCGCTGGATCGTCAAGGCGCAGGTTCATGCCGGTGGCCGCGGCAAGGCAGGCGGCGTCAAGCTGTGCAATTCAGAGCACGAGATTCACGAGGCGACCGACGCCATGTTCGGCCGCAAGATCGTGACCCATCAGACCGGGCCAGAGGGCAAGGGTATCTACCGCGTCTATGTCGAAAACGCGGTCGAGTTCGGGCGCGAAATCTATCTGGGTCTGGTTCTGGACCGCAGCTCGCAGCGGGTGATGATCGTCGCCTCGTCCGAAGGCGGGATGGAGATCGAGGAGATTTCGGCAGAGCGGCCCGACAGTATCGTGCGGTCGATGGTCGAACCGGCGGTCGGCCTGCAGGAGTTTCAGGCGCGCGAAATCGCCTATGCGCTGAAAATCCCCGCCAGCCTGACTCAGCAGATGGTGCGCACGCTGCAAGGCTGCTATCGGGCGTTCCGGGAACTGGATGCGACCATGGTGGAAATCAACCCCTTGGTCATCACCGCCGACAGCCGCATTCTGGCGCTGGACGCCAAGATGACCTTTGACGGCAATGCGCTGTTCCGCCACCCCCAGATCGCCGAGCTGCGCGACAAAAGCCAGGAAGACCCGCGCGAATCCCGCGCCGCCGACCGGGGGTTGGCCTATATCGGCCTGTCGGGCAATATCGGCTGCATCGTGAACGGTGCAGGTCTGGCCATGGCCACGATGGACACGATCAAGCTGGCGGGCGGCGAGCCTGCGAACTTCCTGGACATCGGCGGCGGGGCCACGCCCGAACGGGTCGCCAAGGCCTTTCGTCTGGTCATGTCGGACGAGAATGTGCAGGCGATCCTGGTTAATATCTTTGCCGGCATCAACCGCTGCGACTGGGTGGCCGAAGGCGTGGTGCAGGCCCTGACCGCGAACCCTGTCGACGTGCCGGTGATCGTGCGCCTGTCGGGCACGAATGTCGAAGAGGGGCAGAAGATCCTGGCCAAGTCGGGCCTGCCGATCATCCGCGCCTCGACCCTGATGGAGGCGGCGGAACGCGCCGTCACCGCCTGGAAGAACGACCGCAAGCAGAACACGAAGATGAGGGCCGTCTGATGAGCATTCTTCTTGACCGCGCAAGCCGCGTCGTCGTGCAGGGTATCACCGGCCGCATGGCGCAGTTCCATACCCGCGAGATGCTGGACTACGGCACCAATGTCGTTGCCGGTGTCGTGCCCGGCAAGGGCGGCGAAACCGTGTTCGGCATTCCGGTCTTTGACTGCATGAAAGAGGCGGTCGAGGCGACCCAGGCCGATTCAAGCCTGGTGTTCGTGCCGCCCCCCTTTGCGGCCGACAGCATCATGGAGGCGGCGGACGCAGGCATCCGCTATTGCGTCTGCATCACCGACGGCATTCCCGCGCAGGACATGATCCTGGTCAAGCGCTATATGATGCGCTACCCGCGTGAACGCCGCATGGTGCTGACCGGGCCGAACTGCGCCGGTACGATCAGCCCCGGCAAGGCGCTTTTGGGCATCATGCCCGGCCATATTTACCTGCCCGGCACCGTCGGCATCGTCAGCCGCTCGGGCACGTTGGGCTATGAGGCGGCCCAGCAGCTGAAAGACCGCGGCATCGGCATTTCCACCTCGGTCGGTATCGGCGGCGACCCGATCAACGGCTCGTCCTTCCGTGACATTCTGGAACGGTTCGAGGCCGACCCCGACACCCATGTCATCTGCATGATCGGCGAGATCGGCGGCCCGCAAGAGGCCGAGGCCGCAGCCTTTATCCACGAACAGATGACCAAGCCGGTCATCGCCTATATCGCTGGCCTTACGGCGCCCAAGGGCCGTACGATGGGCCATGCCGGGGCCATCATCTCGGCCTTTGGCGAAAGCGCGTCGGAAAAGGTCGAGATTCTGACCGCAGCCGGGGTGACCGTCGCCGAAAACCCCTCGGTCATCGGCGAAACGGTGGCCCGGGTTCTGAACCGGCAGGCAGCCTAGAGCAGGATGATGTTTGTGAGAATCCATTCCCCCGTCCGGGCCGGCGCGCCGGCGGAATTTTCGAAAATTCCGCGCCAGAGCCTTCAAAGGCTCTGGTCCGATTTCTTCGAAGAAATCGGTCCCCGGCGGCGGTTCAACCAAGCCTCATCCAGCTCTAGGTGAACGTGCGATGACCAAACCGAAAGTTCTTGTGACGCGGCGCTGGCCCGAGGCGGTCGAACAAAAGATGGCCGAGACGTTCGACCTGGTTCTGAACCATGCCGATCGGCCCCTGACCCAGGCAGAGCTTGCGGCGGCCATGGGTGACTATGATGCCATCCTGCCCACCGTGACCGACCGCCTGCCTGCGGCGGTCTTTGACCGGGGCCGACCGCGCGCAAGGCTTCTGGCCAATTACGGCGTGGGCTTTGCCCATATCGATACCGAGGCGGCGCAGAGCCACGGCATTGCCGTGACCAATACGCCGGATGTCCTCTCGGAATGCACCGCCGACATTGCCATGACGCTGATGCTGATGGTGGCGCGCCGGGCGGGCGAGGGCGAGCGCGAGCTGCGGGACGGCCGCTGGACGGGCTGGCGCCCGACACATCTGATCGGCACCAAAGTGTCCGGGGCCACGCTGGGCATCATCGGCTTTGGCCGGATCGGTCAGGCCATGGCGCAGCGCGCCCATTTCGGTTTCGGCATGAAGATCCTTGTCCAGAACCGCTCGGCTGTGCCCCCGGCGGTTCTGGCGCGCTACGGCGCGGTGCAGGTGGCCGGGGTGGATGAACTTTTGCCGCAATGCGATTTCGTCTCGCTTCATTGCCCGGGCGGGGCGGCGAACCGGCATCTGATCAACCGCCGCAGGCTTGACCTGATGCGCCCCGGCGCCTTTCTGATCAACACCGCGCGCGGCGAGGTGGTGGATGAACATGCGCTGGCCCAGGCGCTGTGGTTCGGCACGATCGGCGGCGCCGGGCTGGATGTGTTCAATGAGGAACCGCGCGTGCCAGCGGAGCTGCTGGGCGCCGACAATCTGGTGCTGCTGCCGCATCTCGGTTCCGCCACCCGGCAGACGCGCGAGGCGATGGGCTTTCGGGTGCTGGACAACCTGACGGACTTCTTCGCCGGGAAGGAGCCGCGGGATCGGGTGGCTTGAGGGGGGGCTGCGGGGTGCGGGGCCAAGCTTGCTGTTGACCCGGCAGCGCTAAGCGGTCAGGGTCGGAGCTGACGGCGTGGATGAGAGTTGGCTATGGACAGGGAAGAGTTTGTTTGGAGGCTGTATGAAAGCGAACGGGACTTTATAAAGCACCATGAAAATCAACGCACGAATGCATCGAGCATCATGGCCGCAACAGCGGTTGGGCTGGTTGTAGCCTATTCGACTCTTTCCAGCGATCCTATGGCGCGCCTCATATTGGCAATTGCGCTAATGATTATGGGGGTTTTCGGAACGATATTCAGTGGTAAGCTGTACGAACTGATCCAGTTGCATGCCAACAGAAGTTATCGTTACCTAAAAGAGATAAATGCAGCGTTTCCCGACGTGGATGTAGCCGGAATAAAGGCGCAGGTAAAAAAACAACAGAAAGACAATTTCAGATTTTTCTCGAATATAAGCCTGAACGGGGTGTGGTTCAAATTTCACATATCCGTATTCTTGATTGGTGCTATCTTAACTATATTTTCTTCTGCCGATTTTGTGCAATGGATGCAGTCAGATCGCTTACAAGAGACTGCTCGCCAAGGATAAGTGCGGTCCGTGCGTGATGCGACATCTCGTGCTTTTCGAGAATGCCGACTACTCCGTCACTTGATGCCCCACCAAGTGTTTCGATAAGGTGAGCTGTAGGTATTGCCTCGTAGTATAGGCGAAGATGGCCGCTTGCATAACCTCCACGCGAATCTGGCGGATAGGCAAATAGACCACCTGATAGTACCATCGTTTTTATATGCGTGGCCAGGGAGCCAAACCACCGCATGTTGTGATCATTACTGTCTCCTGCCCCGGACAGGCGATCGTCGAAGAATTTGCGCCAGCCCGGTGACCAGCGCCCACGGTTGGATATGTTGACGCAAATAAATCGATCATCGCGTCCGAGGCTGGTGATGACGCGCCATCCAACATTGTCCAACAAATAAACTATGCCTTGACATGCAATAATGGCCTCATGTCGAATACCATATAATATTACGCCCGAGGCTACAACGCTGCGCCCGTGCAATGGGGCTAGTCCCATGTTGTTGTCGTAGATGGCGAAAATTGTTCCGGCAGGTATTCCAAATCGAAATGCCTTTGACCCGTCGAACGGGTCGATGGCAATAGTTAGAGATCCTGCGCCAATTTCGAGCAAGTCGCCGACTTCTTCTGAAAGGAAGCTGCAGAAGTGGCCATCGGTTTTGGTGGCATCAAGGAATACGCGATTCGCCTCTGTGTCCTGCAGGGTTTGTTTGTCACCTGTCGGGTTGGAGGATGAAAGGTCTTCATACCGGCCTTTTTCAGAGCTTCGCAGTAAAAGAAATAGCTCTTCACTCGCAGTCAATATTGTGGCCAAAGCGCTTGCCAGATTATCTGGAACCGAGTTTCTGATCGCGGCGTCGGTGAATGCCCTCGACAGCTTCATCGTGCGAACTTCTTATACTTCACCCGCTTCGGCTCGATAGAATCCGGCCCCAGCCTGCGGACCTTGTCTTCCTCATAGGCTTCGAAGTTGCCTTCGAACCATTCGACATGGGCGTCGCCCTCGAACGCCAGGATATGGGTGCACAGACGGTCCAGGAAAAACCGGTCGTGGCTGATGATCACGGCGCAGCCGGCGAAATCCTCCAGCGCCGCTTCCAGCGATTGCAGGGTTTCGACGTCCAGATCGTTGGTCGGCTCGTCGAGGAGGAGCACATTGCCGCCCGAGCGCAAAAGTTTGGCCATATGGACGCGGTTGCGTTCGCCGCCCGAGAGGAGCCCGACCTTTTTCTGCTGATCGCCGCCCTTGAAGTTGAAGGCGCCGCAATAGGCGCGGCTGTTCATGGTGGCGTCGCCCAGTTCCAGCACCTCGAGCCCCTCGGAGATTTCCTCCCAGACGGTTTTGGCGGGGTCGAGCGCATCGCGGGACTGGTCGACATAGGCCAGCTTGACCGTATCGCCCAGCGTCACGCTGCCGGTATCGGGCGTCTCTTGCCCGGTCAGCATGCGGAAGAGCGTGGTTTTCCCCGCGCCGTTCGGGCCGATGACGCCGACGATGCCGCCGGGGGGCAGGCTGAAGGAGAGATTCTCGACCAGCTGCTTATCGCCCAGATGCTTGCCCAGCCCCTCGACCTCGATCACCTTGCCGCCCAGACGCGGACCGTTGGGGATGATGATCTTGGCGGTGGTGATCTTTTCGCGTTCGGACTTGCCGGCCAGTTCCTCATAGGCGTTGATCCGGGCCTTTTGCTTGGCCTGACGGGCCTTGGCCCCGGCGCGGATCCATTCCAACTCGCGTTCCAGCGTCTTCTGGGTGGCGCGGTCCTCGCGCGCTTCCTGTTGCAGGCGCTTGGCCTTCTGGTCCAGCCAGGCGGAATAGTTGCCTTCGTAAGGAATGCCGCGGCCACGGTCGAGTTCCAGGATCCAGCCGGTGATGTCATCCAGGAAATACCGGTCGTGGGTGACGATCAGGATGGTGCCGGGATATTCGATCAGGTGCTTTTGCAGCCAGGCGATGGTTTCGGCGTCCAGGTGGTTCGTGGGTTCGTCAAGAAGCAGCATGTCGGGCTGTTCGAGCAGGAGCTTGCAGAGCGCAACCCGGCGCTTTTCGCCGCCCGAGAGCGTGTCGACATTGGCATCGTCGGGCGGGCAGCGCAAAGCCTCCATCGCCACATCGATCTGGCTGTCGAGATCCCAGAGGTTCTGGCTGTCGATCGTGTCCTGCAGCTGCGCCATCTCTTCGGCGGTCTCGTCCGAATAGTTCATGGCCAGATCGTTATAGCGGTCAAGGATCGCCTTTTTCCCGGCGACGCCCAGCATCACATTGCCGCGCACGTCAAGCGTCGGGTCAAGCTGGGGTTCCTGCGGCAGGTAGCCGACGCGCGCGCCCTTGGCGGCCCAGGCCTCGCCCTGAAAATCCTTGTCGATGCCGGCCATGATCCGCAACAAGGTGGATTTGCCGGACCCGTTGACGCCGACCACGCCGATCTTGACCCCGGGCAGGAAGTTCAGGCGGATGTTTTCAAAGCATTTCTTGCCGCCCGGATAGGCCTTGGACAGGCCATCCATGTGATAGACATATTGATAGGATGCCATGATCTTTCTCCGGTCGGGAAGGTGGGTTGCCTTCCTCTAGTCAAGATGAGGGGAAAGGGCAATCGGCGGCTAAAGCGCCTTCTCAAACCAGTGGGTGGCGGGCCAGTCGGTATAGGGCGCGCAGGGGGTCCAGCCGGTGGCGCGGTAAAGGGCGATCGCCTCGGGCAGGTGGTCGTTCGTATCCAGCTTCAGGGCGCGCATCCCCAGGGCGCGGGCCTCGCCCTCGATCCTCTCCATCATCCGGCGGGCCAGGCCCTGGCCGCGGGCGGCCGGATCGACCCAGAGGCGCTTGACCTCTCCCAGGCCGGGTTCAAGCGTCTTGACCGCGACACAGGCAACCGGCAGCCGGTCGGCCCAGGCCAGCAGGAACTGCCCCCGCGGCGGGCGATAGGCCTCTGCCTCGTGGTCGGGGTCGGGAACATGGGCGCGGGGGATGCCGGGGATGCGGTCGGCCAGAAGATCGGCATAGGCATTCAGACAGGCGCGGGCGGCCGGGTCCCCGGGGTCGGCGGGGGCGATGGCGATCCTGTCGCGGTTCAGCGTCAGGGCGATCAGGTCCATGGCGGCCAGCAGTGCCTGTTCATGGCGCGGTGCACGGGCCAGGATGCGGGCGGCCATCTCGTCGTTCAGCCGGTCATATTCGGCCTTTTCCGCCCGCCCGGCCGGGGTCAGCCGGGCGATGCGGCAGCGCCGGTCGGCGGGGTCGGTTTCGGTGGTGACCAGTCCCTCGCCCTCCAGCCCGCGCAGAAGGCGGCTGAGAAGGCCGGAATCAAGCCCGAGCTGCGCGCGCAGGTCGGCCACATCGCTGCCCTGATCGGCGATCGACCACAGCGTGCGGGCCGCGCCCAGCGGGCGGCCCCGGCCCAGAAAGGATATGTCCAACGCGCCCACCTCGGCGGTGACGGCGCGGTTGAAGCGGCGGATACGGGCAAGGGGATCGTGCGGCATGATAGCTGACTTTAGTCAGGTAATTGTGGGGATGCAAGTCCGGCCATGGCCAGTGCCGCTTCCCTGCATTTTCTGTCGGGAAATATCCCGGGGGGGCGCCCGTAGGGCGGCGGGGGCAGCGCCCCCAGTATCGGGTGGCAGGCCGGGCCGCGACATGGCAGAAAGGGCGGGTCACAAAGGGGCAGGAGGCGCGATCATGGGCACGGGGTTCGGCAAGGGCTGCCATCTGCATCTGAT
>CAZKJZ010000032.1:15548-20945 GCA_964553145.1 uncultured Frigidibacter sp.
CAGGAGGCGCGATCATGGGCACGGGGTTCGGCAAGGGCTGCCATCTGCATCTGATCGACGGATCGGCCTTTATCTTTCGGGCCTATCACGCGCTGCCGCCCCTGACGCGGAAGTCGGACGGGCTGCCGGTGGGGGCGGTCGCGGGCTTTTGCAATCTTCTCTGGGGTCAGCTGCAGGCCAACAAGGGCAAGGACGGGCCGACCCATATTGCCGTGATCTTCGACTATTCCTCCAAGACCTTCCGCGATGACATCTATGACAAGTACAAGGCGAACCGCCCCGAACTGCCCGAAGACCTGCGCCCGCAGTTTCCGCTGACCCGCGATGCGACACGGGCCTTTGGCGTCGCCTGTCTGGAAATGGAAGGGTACGAGGCCGACGATATCATCGCCACCCTCGCACGCCGCGCGACCGAGGCGGGGGGCGATGTCACGATCATCTCGTCCGACAAGGATCTGATGCAGCTGGTCGGTGGCGGTGTCACCATGTTTGACGCGATGAAGAACCGCGCCATCGGCCGGGACGAGGTGATCGAGAAATTCGGGGTGCCACCAGAGAAGGTGGTCGATGTCCAGTCGCTGGCCGGGGATTCGGTCGACAATGTGCCGGGCGCGCCGGGGATCGGGATCAAGACGGCGGCACTTCTGATCAACGAATATGGCGATCTGGACAGCCTGTTGGCGCGGGCGGGCGAGATCAAGCAGGAAAAACGCCGCCAGTCGCTGATCGACAATGCCGACCTGATCCGCATCTCGCGGCGGCTGGTGACGCTGGACGCCCATGCGCCGATCGAGATGGCATTGGAGGCGATGGAGGTCCGGCCGCCCGATCCGGGTGAAGTTCTGGAATTTCTGAATTCCATGGAATTTCGCACTCTGACCAAGCGGGTCGCCGACGCGCTGAAGGTCGAGGCGCCTGTGGCAGCCGATGCGCCCGCGCCGGTCGACACGGTGGAACGGGTGACCGAGGCCGCCTTGCCCTTTGCCCATGATCTTTATGAATGCGTGACCGACCGCGCCGCGCTGGACCGCTGGACCCTGCTGATCCGTGACCGGGGCTATGTGGCGATCGACACGGAAACCACCAGTCTGGATGAAATGCGGGCAGAACTGGTCGGCATCTCGCTGTCGGTCATCCCCGGTCAGGCCTGCTATATTCCGGTCGGTCACCGGCAGGGCAGTGGCGATCTTTTCGGCTCGGCGGCGCTGGCCGAAGGGCAGATGCCGCTGGATCAGGTGCTGGCGGTGCTGAAGCCGGTCCTGGAGGATGCGGCGATCCTGAAGGTCGGCCAGAATGTGAAATATGACTGGAAGATCCTGGCCCGCCACGGCATCCGCATGGCGCCGATCGATGATACGATGCTGATGTCCTATGCCATGTATTCGGGCCTGCACAACCATGGGATGGACGGGCTGTCGGACCGCTATCTGGGCCATCAGCCGATTGAAATCAAATCGCTGCTGGGCAGCGGCAAATCGGCCCGCACCTTTGATCAGGTCCCCGTCGCCGATGCGGTGAAATATGCGGCAGAGGATGCGGATGTGACCCTGCGGCTGTGGCAGAAGTTCAAGCCCGATCTGCACCGGGTGCAGGTGACGACGGTCTATGAGACGCTGGAACGCCCGCTGGTGCCGGTTCTGGCCGATATGGAGATGGCGGGCATCCGTGTCGACAAGGCGCATCTGTCGCGCATGTCGAACGCCTTCGCCCAGAAGATGGCGGGACTTGAGGCCGAGATACAGGAGCTGGCGGGCCAGCCTTTCAACGTCGGCAGCCCCAAGCAGCTGGGAGAGATCCTGTTTGACAAGTTCAAGGTGCCGGGCGGCGAAAAGGGCAAGACCGGCGCCTATGCGACCGGCGCCGATGTGCTGGAGGATATTGCGGGCAATGTCGATCTGGGCCTGCCCTCGGACCTGGCGGCGCGGGTGCTGGACTGGCGGCAGCTGTCGAAACTGAAGTCGACCTATACCGACGCGCTGCAGGATCATGTGCATCCTGACACCGGGCGGGTCCATACATCCTATTCCATCGCGGGCGCGAACACCGGGCGGCTGGCCTCGACCGACCCGAACCTGCAGAATATCCCGGTCCGCACCGACGAGGGGCGGCGCATCCGCGAGGCGTTCGTGGCAGGCCCCGGCATGCGGCTGGTCAGTCTGGACTATAGCCAGATCGAGCTGCGCATTCTGGCCCATGTCGCGGGCATCCCGGCCCTGAAAGAGGCGTTCCGGCAGGGGATCGACATTCATGCGATGACCGCCAGCCAGATGTTCAACGTGCCGCTGGATCAGATGACATCGGACGTGCGGCGGCGGGCCAAGGCGATCAATTTCGGGGTGATTTATGGCATCTCGGGCTTTGGTCTGGCCCGCAACCTGCGCATTCCCCGGGCCGAGGCGCAGGCCTTTATCGACACCTATTTCGAACGGTTCCCCGGCATTCGCGAATATATGGAGGCGACCATCGCCTTTGCCAAGGCGCATGGCTATGTCCAGACGCTGTTCGGGCGCAAGATCCATACGCCCGAGATCAACGCCAAGGGACCGACCGCAGGCTTTGCCCGCCGAGCCGCGATCAACGCGCCCATTCAGGGGGCGGCGGCGGATGTGATCCGGCGGGCGATGATCCGCATGCCCGGCGCCATTGCCGGGCTGCCGGCGAAGATGCTCTTGCAGGTTCATGACGAACTGCTGTTCGAGGTCGAGGAGGGGGCGGTCGATGCCCTGATCGCCGCCGCGAAGGGCGTGATGGAGGGGGCGGCCCATCCGGCGGTTCATCTTGATGTGCCGCTGACCGTCGATGCGGGGCAGGGTGCCAACTGGGCCGAGGCCCATTGACCCATGGCCCGTGCCGCAGAAGACGCGCCAGAGGTCGAGGTCCGCAGCCGGGCGGCGCTGCGCGACTGGCTGACTGGGAACCATGCGCAAGCCACCACCTCGTGGCTGGTCACGTTCCGCAAGCATCATCCCGATCATGTCGCGCATGAGGCGCTGGTCGAAGAGCTGGTGTGCTGGGGATGGATCGACAGCCTGCCACGGGCGCTGGACGCGGACCGGACCATGCTGATGATCGCGCCGCGCAAGGCGCAGTCCGCCTGGTCGGCCGTGAACAAGGCCCATGTGGCACGCGCGCGGCAGATGGGCCAGATGACCCCGGCGGGCGAGGCCAGCATCGCGGCGGCCCAGGCGAACGGCATGTGGACCTTTCTGGATGATGTCGAACGGCTGGAGGTTCCGCCGGACCTTGCGGCAGTGCTTGCAGAAAACGGGGAAGCGACCTGGGACGGATATCCGCGTTCGGTCCGCCGGGCGGTTTTGGAATGGATCAAATGGGCCAAAACCGGGCCGACGCGCGCCGCGCGTATCGCCCTGGTGGCCGAGGCCGCCGGGCGCGGCGAACGGCCGAAACCCTTCAACAGGTAAGGCGGGCACATGAGCCGACATGACCACGATCACGATCATGACCACAGCCACGCCGCGCATGACCGGCCACAGGCAAGTCATGGCCATCACGGCCATTCCCACGGAATCGAGGCGAAGGGCGACGGTCTGGTGGCGGGGGCGGTGGCGACCAACCTGATCCTGACGGCGGCGCAGGTCGTGGGGGGCGTCTGGGCGGGATCGGTGGCGCTGATCGCCGATGCGATGCACAATCTGTCGGATGCTTTGGCGCTGATCATCGCCTTTGCCGCCCGGCGGATCGCGCGGCGCCCGGCCCATCCGTCCATGTCCTTTGGCTATGGCCGGGCCGAACTGGTCGCGGCTTTGGTCAACTACACGGTTCTGGTGACGATCTGCCTGTGGCTGGCCTATGCCGCCGCCGAACGGCTGATCGACCCGCCGCCGGTTCAGGGGCGGATCGTCATCCTGCTGGCGGCACTGGCGCTGGTCATCAACCTGATCACGGCACTTCTGACCTTTCGGCTGGCAAAAGACAGCCTGAACATCCGCGCGGCCTTTTTGCACAATCTGTCGGACGCGGGGACGTCGCTGGCGGTGATCCTGAGCGGCCTTCTGGTCAGCGGACTGGGCTGGCGCTGGGCTGATCCTGTGGTGACGATCCTGATCTCGGCCTGGATCCTCTGGCACGCATTGCACGAGGTCGGGCCGGTGATCCGCATCCTGATGCTGGGGGCGCCGTCCCACGCGGGCGGTGATGCGCTGCGGCAGGCGATCGGGGCGCAAGCCGGCGTCAGCGGCGTTCATCACCTGCATGTCTGGCAGATCGACGAACACCGCATCTCGGTCGAAGCGCATCTGGTGCTGGAGGAGGGGGCCGAGGCGCCCGAGGTTCTGGCCCGCATCCGGGCGGTGCTGGCCGCAGGCTTCGGCATTGATCATTCGACGTTCGAGGTTGAGCGGCCCGGGGCGCCCTGCGGGGTGCCGGACTGCGGGTAGGGCGGTCGCGGCGCTGCGGAAACTCCGCTTGCGGGCGTACGGTTTTGGTCGCGCCGCATGACCTGCCTATCCCAGGTCCGCCGAGGGGATGACCGGGAAGAACTGGCCCGATGACCAGAGGCCAAACCAGCGTTCGCCCTCATGGATCTCGTGCGTGCAGATATCGACAAGGCGGTAAAAGCTTTTGCGGTCGATCAGCGCCTCCAGCCCCGCGCGGATATGGACGTAGGGGGACGGCTCGCCCGTGGCCGGGTCGCGGGTGACGCGGATCGGGTGGGCGGGGCCGGCAACGGCCTGATCCTCGACCTGGGTGGTGAAGGTCAGGATCTGGTCGCGGCCCGTGCCCTCGACCTGAAAATCGGTGGCGACAAAGGGGGCATCGACCACGCGGATGCCGACCTTTTCGACCGGGGTCACCAGAAAATAAAAGTCGCCGTCGCGGCGCAGGATCGACGAGAAGAGCTTGACCAGACCCATGCGGCCCATGGGGGTTCCGAGATACCACCAGGTGCCGTCGCGGCGGATCTCCATGTCAAGATCGCCGCAGAAGGGCGGGTTCCACAGATGGACCGGCGGCGGGCCTTTGCGCCCCGCCGTTTTGACTGCTGCCGCGATATTTTCCGCCGAAGGCTTCACGTTCCCTTGTCCTGCCGGTTTTCCCCATTGGTATCCGGGGCCGGTTCTGCCTTATGCTGCATCTTGTAACGAAAAGGGCAAGGCGCATGACCGGCACGGATGATCTTTTGCAGCGGATCGAGGCACTGACGGCGCGGCTGGCCGAGGCGAAGGCGGCAGTGGCGGCGCGGTTCATCGGTCAGGGTGCAGTGGTCGATCTCTGCCTCGCGGCGCTTCTCTGCGGGGGTCATGGTCTGCTGGTGGGGGTGCCGGGCCTGGGCAAGACGCTGCTGGTCGATACTTTGGCCACGGTCATGGGCCTGCGCTCAGGCCGCATCCAGTTCACGCCCGACCTGATGCCCGCCGATATTCTGGGGTCCGAGGT
>CAZKJZ010000033.1:0-20707 GCA_964553145.1 uncultured Frigidibacter sp.
CCGTGCGGTTGTCCATCAGCTTCTTGGCCGCCACCAGCGCCTCGGGCACCGGCCCGCCCGTCACCAGAAGCCGCAGGTTCGGGCTGACCAGCATGTCGCGTTCCGGCAGGCCCGCGCCCAGCGCCCCGATCGTGACCAGAAGCGGCTGCAGATGCGGCACGTCCCCCAACAGGCCATAGCCGATGGTCCGGCGGGCCACGGCGCGCAGGGACTGCAGGCCATGGTCGCGGGTCACGACACGGTCGCCGGGCGCCAGCGACTCGACCGGCACTTCGCCGCGTAGGGTGGTGATCATGGTTCCGTTGGCAAAACAGGGCACGATTGACTATCCAATTCAAAAATTTTCCCCGTGAGGGGGCACAAAATCCGGTGGCCGATGAAAATCCTCACCAGCCAACCCGAAGCGCATAAACCGCAGCGGGCAGGACCTTTTGGCCTGCCAACTATGGCGAAATCATGGCGTCTGTCGCGGTGAAACTGATGATGATGCTCCCCCTTATACAACGGGGGCACTGCAGATTGGACGTGAACAGGAAAATATCAAATTGTCGACATAACATTGATATATATTAATATTATCAAAAATTCGCCGGAACGCGGGCGCAGAGAACCTGACCTTTCGTTAGCTCACTGTCCGCGAGGCGGAAACAAAGCCGGCAGAAATGCCGCCGAAAAAACCAATCTGGTCAAAAATAAGGCGCGCGGCCAATGTTTCGCGAACATACGAAATAGCGACATCCAACCCGGCAATAGTCGTGCAAGCGAAACCGGCCGGACGCGGCCCGCAAGAATCAGCTGACGTCACCTTTGGAAGGTTGACGCCGGACGGGTGGAAGGCCGAACCGCTGTCGTTGTTCCGATTGTGGATCAGCTGACGGACTCCCAATGCTGCGGCACCCGAAACTTCGTAGCCAGCTGGTCATTTTGCGGTCCTCCCGGTCATACCCTTCATAATCGCGCCCATCACAATCACCCGGCCCCAGCGCGGCAAGGGCGCCAGTGACCAGCCCAAAAGCTTGGCAAGAAAGCCCGGTCGGACGGTCGTACGTCGATCGAGCGCCGCGAGCGCGCCGCGCGCCACCTCTTTCGGGGTCTGGCTCAGGCCCATCTGCATCCCGGCCCGTGCGGCAAATCCGCTGCCAACCGGACCGGGGGCAACGGACAGGACGGCAACGCCCTTGCGGCCCAATTCCGGGGCAATCCCTTCGGCAAATCCCTGGATGAAGCCCTTGGTCGCGGCATAGGTTGCCGCCCCTGGGGCGCCCTGAAATCCCACAAGCGAGCCGAAAACCACGATCCCGCCATGGTGGACGGCGGCCATCCGCTGGCCAATCCCATGTGTGAGTTCGACGACCGCGCGGCAGTTCACATCGACCATGTTCACTTCGGACGCGACATCCTGCTCCAGAAATGGTCCGCTCGAGCCGAAACCGGCTGCCGTCACCAAAAGCCCGATCGGCAGTCCTTCAGTCCTTGCCACCAGATCCGCGGCGGCTCCGGGCAGCGACAGATCGGTCGGGAAAATCTGAACCTTGATGCCGCATTCGGCGGAAAGGTCATGCGCGAGGGCCTGCAGAACGGCCTCTCGCCGGGCGACCAGCACCAGATCAAAGCCCCTGGATGCCAATTCGCGCGCGAAAGCGCGGCCGATACCATCGCTTGCCCCGGTGATCAGGGCGACGGGGCCAAAGCGGCTTTTGAGATTCACTGTCACGGCAAGACCTTTCTGATGACGTCATTCGGCAGCAAGACGAAGCGGGGGCAACTCGGGCGTTGCAGGGGGACTGGCCGTCTGCGCCAGGCTGGGCCGCTTGACGTGGAACCAGGCGGCATATAGCGCAGGCAGGAAGAAAAGTGTCGACACCGTCGCCACGATCAGGCCGCCCATGATCGACAAGGCCATCGGACCCCAGAAGACCGACCGGGCAAGCGGGATCATCGCCAGGATCGCGGCCAGCGCGGTCAGCACGACAGGCCGCGCGCGGCGCACGGTGCTTTCGACGATCGCCTCCCACGGCGTCGCCCCGGCAGCGAGGTCGTGGTCGATCTGGTCAACCAGGATCACAGTGTTGCGCATGATCATGCCTGCCAGGGCGATCACGCCCAGAAGGGCCACAAAGCCGAATGGTGCGCCGAACAGCACCAAAGCGCCGACGGCCCCGATCGCCCCGAGAGGGGCGGTCAGAAAGACGAGGAACAGTTTCGAAAAGCTGCGCAATTGCAGCATCAGAAGCGAGAGCATCGCCAGGAACATCAAGGGAAACACCTTGAAAAGTGCGCCATTGGCCTTGTTGCTTTCCTCGACCGCCCCGCCAGCATCGATCCGGTAGCCTGCGGGCCAGGCCTTGATGATCGGTTGCAGAACGGGTGTGATTTCGGCAGTGACATTGGGGGCCTGAACGCCCGGCGCGATATCGGCGCGCACGGTCAGCACCATATCACGGTTGCGCCGCCAAAGGATCGGTTCTTCAAAACCGTAGCTGACCTTGGCCAACTGGCCAAGCGGCACGGCCCCTCCGCCCGGAAGCGGCAGGGTCATCCCGCCCAGGGCCGAAGGGTCGGCGCGTTCGGCGGCGGGTGCGCGGACGATCACGTCGATCAGTTCCGTTCCTTCGCGGTACTGGGTGACCTTGACCCCCGAAAGCAGCACTTGCAGCATGTTCGACACGTCCGATGTATTCAGCCCCAGGGCGCGGATGCGGTCCTGGTCCAGCCGCACCTCCATCGTCTTGGCCTGCTCGTTCCAATCAAACTGCGGTTCGACAATGTGCGGATTGGCAACCATCACCGCGCGTACCTGGGCGGCGATCCGGCGCACCTTTGCCGGGTCAGGACCGGCTACACGAAACTGCACCGGAAATCCGACCGGCGGACCGAAGACGATCTGGTCAACCCGGACGCGGGCCTCGGGCACAGCACCGGTTGCTACGGCTGCTTCTATCTTGGCGCGCAGCCGGTCGCGGGCGGCGGCGTCCTTGGCCATGATGACGGTCATCGCGAAGCTGGGGTTGGGCAGCGCCGGGTTCAGGGCAAAGAAGAACCGCGGCGAACCGGCACCGACATAGGTCGACGAGAACCGCACGTCCGGATCGCCCTTGACGATGGCCTCGGCCGCCAGCGCGGCTTTGGTGGTTGCCGCGATGGAGGACCCCTGCGGCATCCGGGTTTCGATGAAGAGCTCGGATCGCGCAGAGGTCGGGAAGAATTGCTGCTGCACGAATCCCATGCCGATTCCGGAAGCGACAAGGGCCGCCAGCGCCACCCCGATCACCGCCCAGCGGGTCCGCAAGGACGCATTCACCCCCGCACGCAGCACCCGGTAAAGACGGCTGTCGTAGCTGGCGTGGTGGCCACCGGACTTTGGCCGGGGCAAGATCTTCATGCCCAGAAAGGGCGTAACGATCACGGCGACAAACCAGGATACGATCAGGGCGATGCCCACCACCCAGAAGATGTTGCCCGCATATTCGTCGCTGGTCGAGCGAGCGAGGCCAACCGGAAGAAACCCTGCCGCCGTGACCAGGGTGCCCGTCAGCATCGGGAAGGCCGTGCTGGACCATGCGGCAGAGGCAGCCGCAATCCGGTCGTGGCCTTGTTCGATCTTCACCACCATCATCTCGACCGCGATGATGGCGTCATCGACCAGAAGGCCCAGTGCGATGATCAGCGCGCCAAGGGTGATGCGGTCGAAGTTCAGCCCCATAATCTGCATGATCACAAACACCACGGCGAGCACGACCGGAACGGACAGGGCGACCACGATCCCGGTCCGCAGGCCAAGCGTCACGAAGGTCACCAGCAGCACGATAGCTAGGGCCTCGACAAAGCTGTGGATGAACTCGTCAAAGGCGTGTTCCACGATGTCGGCCTGATCCGATGTCTTCGTCACCTCGACCCCCAGGGGCAGGTCTGCGCGGAAGGCATCGACTGCGGCGTTGAGACGCTCGCCCAGATGCACGACATTGGCGCCCTTGGCCATCGCGACCCCGACGCCGACGGTTTCGGACCCGTTCAGGAAGGCAAGATAAGTCGGCGGGTCTTCGTAGCCGCGCCTGATTTCGGCGATGTCGCTCAGGCGGATGACCGTGTTTCCCGCAGCAATGGGAAGGGCGCGCAGGGCAGCAAGGTTGCGAAGACCGCCACTGACCCGCACCTGCATTTCATCGGCCGAGGTCTGGAAAGACCCCGCAGACACCATCGCATTCTGTCGCCCGATTGCATCGAATATGACCTGCGGCGAAATCCCAAGCGTCGCCAACCGTCGGTGGCTGATCTCGACGAAGACCTTTTCGGCAACATCGCCGATCAGGGCCACTTTGGCGGCGTCCTCCACTGTCAGAAGCCGGGTGCGCAGGCGTTCGGCGTAGGCTTTAAGTTCGGCACGACTTAAACCTTCTCCCGTCACCATGTAGATGGCCGAGAAGACATCGCCATATTCGTCGTTGAAGAATGGGCCGATCAGCCCGTCCGGAAGTTGCGGACGCAGGTCGCCAATCCTCTTGCGGACCTGGTACCAGACATTGGCGGCCTCCTGGCGGACCGAGTCTTTCAGTTGAACCTGAAGCACCACGGCGCCGGGGCGCGCGTATGTGCTGACATAGTCGAGTTCTGGCAGTTCCTGGATGCTCTTTTCCATGGGCTCGGCCACAAGGTTCTGCATGTCCTCGGCCGAGGCGCCCGGCCAGACCGCTTGCACCACCATGGTCTTGATGGTGAACGTCGGATCTTCGGCGCGACCAAGAGTGATATAGGCCATGGTCTCGGTTGCCAGTGCCACAATGATCGCGAAAAGCGTGACGGCGGGGTTGCTGACCGACCAGTGCGACAGGTTCAGATTGCGCATGATGGACTAGCCTTCCGGCGCAGTGCGAGTTTCCACCACGCGCACGGGGCGATCGGGGTCGATCTTTTGCGCGCCGAGGCTGACCACAATGTCGCCCTCTGAAAGGGCGCCGCGCACATAGGCCACGGTTGCATCAACGGCGATCAGTTCGACCGGCACGCGTTCCACGCGGCCGGTCGATTGGTCCAGACGCCAGACGGCCGCTCCGGTGCCGTCATTCAGCACGGCAGCAAGCGGCAAGGGGGCCCGGGGTGCCGGACCTTTGATCTTCAGCCGGACGGTCACGGTTCGACCCAGCGTCGTTTCCGCATCATGATCCGTCAGCGCCATCCGCACGCGGTAGGTGCGGCCAGCCGGATCAACGTCGGGTGAGATGTCACGTCGGGTCAGCGCATAGGTCTTGCCATTGGCATCCCACAATTCGGCGCTGACCAAAGCGTCGGCCAGGATGTCGCGGGATTGTTCCGGCACGGCAAAGACAACATCAAGCCCATCCGTCTGCGCCACAGAGACAACCGGCTGTCCGGCGGCCACAACTTGGCCCGCGTCGGCCGGCGTAGCGGTAACGATACCGTCGGCATCGGCCCTGAGTTCTGTGTAGGAAAGCTGATTTGAGGCCAGGACCCGCATCCGATCTGCCCGTTCGGCACGAGAGACGGCCTCGGCGGTGGCGCTGATGGCGCGATCGAAGTCTGTTGGGCTGCATGGCCAGAGGCGAAGAGCGCGCGGCGGCGGGCGAGATCAACCCTGGCCCTGGTCAGATCGGTACGGGCGACGGCATCTTCGGCCATGGCGGCTTCAAGTGCCAGCCGGGCATCGGCATCGTCGATTTGCGCGACGATCTGGCCACATGGTCACCGACTTCGACCGGCCGCGCTACAAGCTTACCGGGTATGCGGAACCCCAGGGCTGCCTCATGATGGGGCCGGATCGTCCCGGTATAGGTTTCGGTTGTGCCGCCGGACGCGAAGGTCACGCGAGTGACCCGCACTGGCTGGGGCGGACGCTCGGCCGGCGCTGCGGTCATTGAAGCGGGCGGCGGCAGACCGAGGTCAGGCTGCCGCGGGTTGCATAGGCGCCCAAACCAAGCGCGACCAGCGCCACGACAACCCAGACGGCTCTGTGGGTGGTGGATGTAGCCAAGCCGGTTCTCCCCGACGAATCTCTTCATGTTAGAGTTTCTAACTTATGTTAGATCAACTAACATTACAAGCGTGTTTCTTCGAGAGCTCTTTGCTTTGCAGGTCCAAATCAATAAAAGAGGCGACGCGCGTTATGGCGAAGGATCGGCATTGAAGACGTCCTATCATCACGGTGAGTTGCGGCAGGCGCTGATTGACGCCGCGCGGCTTCTGATCAAGGAACGCCAGGGGAACGACTTCAGCCTGTCGGACGCCTGCCGTCGGGCGGGCGTCTCTACTGCGGCCCCCTACCGGCATTTTGCAGACAAGACCGAAATCATCAACGAAGTTGTGGCCCAAGGCTTTGTTGACATGACGAACCGATTCCGCAAAGCCGCAGGTGCCTTCGAACCAGGAGCGCGCGAGCGGATCACTGCCGTCGGTGAAGTGTATCTTACCTTTGCGACTGCCGAGCCTGCGTTGTTCCGCATGATGTTCGGCCAAAGGCCGAATCCGTCGGCAGACGATGGGGCGACCCTGCAGGGCAAGGCTTGCTTTGCCTATGTTCTGCAAGAGGTTATCGACTACTGCACCCTCAACCGCGTCGAGGGCGACGCCCAGCTGATCGCTCTTCAACTTTGGACATTGGTGCACGGAGCGTCCAGCCTGACGATTGATGATGACTACAAGAAGGTGGTGCCGCAGGTCGACGTTTCCAGAATGATCGCCTCGGGCGCCGAGCGCCTTCTGTTTTTGTTGCCGCAAGGCAGAAAGTGATGAGGACGATTTGTTATCTGGTGAGGCCAGACATCCGTCCTTCGTGAAGATTCGTTCCGCCTGACGACGGTTGCCTTCGATCTGCGCAGCCAGATTCAGTATAAACTTGTCCCACTCGGAATAGTCCCCGCCAATCAGGGCAGGCAAGTCCACATTTGACAGTTTCCGTCACATGGAGATACTAGAACAAAATGTGAACATTCATCTGTGATTCCGTGCGCCATGCTCCGGACATACGTCCCTGCGACGGTACCGTCGCCGTCCGTCACCCCTCCTGTCCGGCAGGTATGGGCGAGTTTGGCCGAAGTGTTTCCGGCCAGCAGGGCGGATGCGGCGGCGGCGGCGTTCGTTCTGGCCCAGGTGAGCAAAAGGACAGGCCCGCTTCTATGGATTCAGGACAGTCTGGCGCGGCACGAGACCGGACGCCCCTCTCTGGCGGGGCTTGGGGGGGGCACAGGGCCATTGATGCTGATGCAACTGTCTCGGCCGGTCGATGCGCTGATCGCGGCAGAAGAGGGGTTGCGTTGCAGGACGCTGGCCGCCGTGGTGATCGAACTGCGGGGCGATCCGCCGGCACTGACCTTTACGTCGATGAAGCGGCTGGCCCTGCGGGCCGAAGCCGCGCGCATACCCTGCTGGCTGATCCGGCAGGGGGCCAGTCCCGGGCTAAGCGCCGCGCGCGACCGCTGGCGGATCGCGTCCCTGCCATCGGCGGCCAATCCCGACGACGCCCGCGCCCCCGGTTCTGCACGCTGGCAGGTCGAACTTTTCCGGTCACGCGACCGGCGGCCGGGGGCATGGGTGGCGCGCCATGAACGCGGGGCGGACGGGGCGGCGGATCGTCTCGATCTGGTTGCCGAAATTCCCGATGGAGCGGTGGCAGAAAGCCCAGGAACGATTGGGCAACGCGCCGGCCGATGACCTGCCGACAGCTTTGTCGGTCGAGGGCGCGCATGGGCCGGTCATCCACGCCGCAAACCGCGCCGCGCAGGCGGCGGGGATCAGTGCGGGTGCGCGCGTGGTCGACATGCGGGCTCTTTGCCCGGCGCTGCGGGTGGAATTCGCCGATCCACAGGGCGACAGGGCGGCACTGGCCCGGATGGCACTTTGGGCGCGGCGCTGGTGCCCCTGGACGGTCGCGGATGACTGGGCAGCGCCGGGGGTGGTGGGCGGCGGCGGCGGCCATGGGTTGATCCTGGACACCACCGGTTCGGACCATCTGTGGGGCGGCGAGGCGGCCCTGCTGGCCGACATGGAAACCAGCCTGTCACTGCTGGGTTTTTCGGCACGGCCTGCCCTGGCCCCGACATGGGGGGCCGCCTGGGCGCTGGCCCGGTTCGGGCCGGTCCGGGCGATCTGCGCCGACTTTGCCGCACTGCCCGTGGCGGCCCTGCGGCTGGACGGGGAAACGGTGCTGCTGCTGAACCGGCTGGGCCTGCGCACCATTGGCCATCTGATGGCCCTGCCCCGCCTGTCCCTGGCCCGCCGCTTTGCCCGCGCGGCCCCGGCACAGAACCCGCTGATCCGCCTGGACCAGATGACGGGTCACCTGCCCGAGCCGGTCTGCCCCCCCCAGGCGCCGCCGGTCTTTCGCGCCGATGCCCGGCTGGCAGAGCCCGTTTTCGACCCTACGCACCATCTGCCCGGCCTTTGTGCGGCATTGTGTGATCAGCTGGCCAGGGCGCATGAGGGCGCGCGGCGCCTGTCCCTGACCGTCTATCGCACCGATGGCGAGGTCAGCCGGATCGGGGCGGCCTGCGCCGCACCCAGCCGCGATCCCGCCCATCTGGCCTTTCTGTTCCGCGACCGGCTGCAGAAGATCGCCCCCGGTTTCGGCTTTGACCTGATCTCGCTGGACGCGCCGGTCACAGAGCCGCTTGGTACAGGCCAGACCGATCTTGGCGGCGCAACAGACGGCGGCGGGCTGGAACTTGCGCATCTGATCGACCGGCTGACAGCGCGGTTCGGGCGCAAGGCACTGGCGGAACTTCACCCCATCGCCAGCCATATACCCGAACGCGCCGAGGGCCGGGCAGATCCTCGGGCCGTCACAGCAGCGGGGCCTGCCGACACAGGCCGGGCCCAGGCCGAACGCCCCTTGCGGATCTTGGATCATCCTGAAGAGGTCGCCGTGCTTTACGCCGTGCCCGAAGGACCGCCGACGCAGTTTCAGTGGCGGCGGCAGACCTATCGCGTGGCCCGCTATCAGGGGCCAGAACGGATCGCGCCAGAGTGGTGGCAGGATCGGCCCGGCACCCGTCTGCGCGACTATTTCAAAGTGGAAGACGAAGCGGGGCACCGCCTCTGGCTGTATCGCGAAGGGCTTCAGGGCGATGGCCGTGGCGGGGCGCCCCGCTGGTTTCTGCACGGGATTTTCGCCTGATGCCCGACAGTGACAATCGCCGCATCCGCAAGACATTGGCCGGGGAATACCTGCCCAATCCACCCGCCGACTATGTCGAACTGGGCGTGACCACGCCCTTTTCCTTTCTGCGCGGTGCCTCGGACGCCAGTGAACTGGCGGCAACGGCCCATGCGCTGGGCTATGATGCGCTTGGCGTGGCGGACCTGAATACGATGGCCGGGGTCGTGCGCATTCACGCCGAGGCACGCAAGGCCAGCCTGCGCCCCGTCATCGGCTGCCGCCTGCAGCTGGTGACGGGCGAGGCGTTTCTGGCCTATCCGCGGGACAGGGCGGCCTATGGCCGGCTCTGTACGCTTCTGACCAAGGGCAAGCGGCAGGATATCGACGACCAATGGCAGGCCAAGGGCCTGTGCGACATCACGCTGACTGACCTCGCCGCCCATGCCGAGGGCGTACAACTGATCGCCCTGCCCGACAGGGCATGTGCCGCGCGGCTGCCCGCCCTGATCCGCCAGTTGCCGACCTTGCGTCACATTGCGGTCAGCTACCTCTATCGGGGCGACGACCGGGCGCGGATCAACCGGCTGGACCGGCTGGCGCGAGCGCATGGCCTGTCGATTCTGGCCACCAACGATGTGCATTACCACGCCGCCGACCGTCGCCCCCTGCAGGATGTCATGACCTGCATCCGGGAAAAGACGACGATTCACAAGGCGGGTCTGCTGTTGAATGCCAATGCCGAACGCCACCTGAAACCGCCCGCCGAAATGGTGCGCCTGTTTGCCGACTGGCCTCATGCGATCCGCGCGACACGGGATGTGGCCGATGCCTGCCGCTTCTGCCTGACCGAACTGGCCTACCACTATCCGCAGGAAACCGTACCGGTCGGAGAGACCGCACATAGCCAGCTGGAAAAGCTGACATGGGCGGGGGCGGGGGCGCGCTATCCGGGCGGCCTGCCGCAAAAGGTGCGCGACCTTCTGGCCAAGGAGCTGGCAATCATCCGACTGAAGAATATCCCCCAATATTTCCTGACGATCCACGAAATCGTCCTGTGGGCGCGCGCGCGGGGCATCCTGTGCCAGGGGCGCGGCTCGGCCGCCAACTCGGCCGTGTGCTATGTGCTTGGCATCACCTCGGTCGATCCGGCGGAACAAGAGCTTCTGTTCGAACGGTTCATCAGCATGGACCGGGATGAGCCGCCCGACATTGACGTGGATTTCGAACATGAGCGGCGCGAAGAGGTGATCCAGCATATCTACGACACATACGGCCGCCACCGCGCCGGCCTGTGCGCCACCGTCATCCATTACCGCCCCCGATCGGCAATCCGCGAGGTGGGAAAGGTCATGGGCCTGTCCGAGGATGTGACATCCGCGCTGGCCAAGACCGTCTGGGGCAGTTGGGGCACCAGCATGGGCGATGCCAATTCGCGCGAGGCAGGGGTGGACCTGACCGACCCGCTGATGGCGCGTACCATAAAGCTGGCCGAACAGATGATCGGCATGCCCCGCCATCTTGGCCAGCATGTCGGCGGCTTCATCCTGACCGAGGGGGCGCTGCATGAAAGCGTGCCGATCGGCAACGCCGCCATGCCCGCGCGCAGTTTCATCGAATGGGACAAGGATGACATCGACGCGCTGGGGATACTCAAGGTCGATGTGCTGGCCCTGGGGATGCTGACCTGCATCCGCAAATGCTTTGACATCCTTTCCCGCCAATATGGCGTGCAGCATGATCTGGCCTCGATCCCGCCGGACGACAGGGCAACCTATGACATGCTGTGCCGGGGCGACAGCGTCGGCACCTTTCAGGTCGAAAGCCGGGCACAGATGAACATGCTGCCCCGGCTGAGGCCGCAACGCTTTTACGATCTGGTGATCGAGGTCGCCATCGTCCGCCCCGGCCCGATCCAGGGCGACATGGTCCATCCCTATCTGCGCCGCCGCAGCGGGCAAGAGACGGTCACCTACCCCTCGCCCGCCCCGCCCCACCCGCCGGATGAGCTGGAATCCATCCTGAAGCGCACGCTGGGTGTGCCGATCTTTCAGGAACAGGCGATGAAGATTGCCATGGATGCGGCCCGCTTCACCTCGGCCGAGGCGAACGAACTGCGCCGTGCCATGGCCACCTTCCGGTCGCGCGGTACCATCCATCTGCTCGAGGAAAAGATGGTCGGCCGCATGATCGAACGCGGCTATGACCCGGATTTCGCACGCCGTTGCTTCAACCAGATCAAGGGCTTTGGCGACTATGGCTTTCCCGAAAGCCATGCGGTCAGCTTCGCGCTTCTGGTCTATGTCTCGTCCTGGCTGAAATGCCACTACCCGGCGGCCTTTGCCTGCGCCTTGCTGAATTCGCAGCCGATGGGATTCTACGCCCCGGCCCAGATCGTGCGGGACGCGCGCGCGCATGAGGTCGAAGTGCGCGAGGCCGACGTGAACTTCAGCGGCTGGGACAATCTGCTGGAACCCTCGGGCAATCGCTTTGCCCTGCGTCTGGGCCTGCGACAGGTCGACGGGCTAAGGCAGGATGCAGCGGCGCGCCTGATGGCGGCGCGCGACACCCCTTTCGCCAGCCTGCCCGATCTGGTGGCCCGCGCGCGGCTGGACAGCCGCACGATCCGCATCCTGGCCGCAGCCGACGCCTTCCGCTCGCTGGGCCTGGATCGCCGCGCGGCCTTATGGGAGGCAAGGGCCCTGAAGGATGCGCCCGACCTGCCGCTGTTCCGTCCGGGGCAGGACGAGGGGGGCGAGGAACCGGCCCCCCTGCCCCGGATGCCCCTGTGCGAACAGGTCGTGGCCGATTACCAGACACTGCGCCTGTCGCTGAAAGCCCATCCCATGACCTTCCTGCGCGCCAGCATGACCCGGCAAGGCCATGTCTGCGCGGCCGATCTTGACCGCATCGGCAATGGCCGCCGGCTGCAGATGGCGGGTCTGGTTCTGGTCCGCCAGCGCCCCGGCAGCGCCAAGGGCGTCTGCTTCATCACCCTGGAGGACGAGACAGGCGTTGCCAATCTGGTGGTCTGGCCCAAGGTCATGGCCGCCTTCCGCAAGGTGATCATGACCGCGCGCCTGATGCAGGTGGCAGGCCGCCTGCAACGCGATCCGGTCTCGGGCGTGACCCATATCGTTGTCGAAAGCCTGCAGGACCGCAACGACGCCCTTTTGCGCCTGTCGGACCGATCCCTGCCCACGCCGCTTTCGCGCGCGGACGAGGTCACCCACCCGATCCCCGCACCAACACCGACCCATCCGCGAAACGCCCGTATCATTCCTGGATCAAGGGATTTCCACTGAGCGACCGGCAAAGCCCGCTGGCCGAAACCGGTCCTGCCAACGGCGGCGGACCTGGGGCTGGCCCAATCAGGTCTGTCCTGGCAGCGACTCGTCACGCCTGTGTCACGACTCTGTTGCACAAATCAGCTGACGGCCGGACTGCCCCTTCTCCCGGACAGACCTATCCCGTGACCTTTGTGACAGGTATGCCGAGCGCGGTGTAGCCGTTTAGGACGGCAACACGGACCTGGAACTCCGCGACCTGGCGTTCGAAGTCCCGCGCCATAAGGCGCTGACCCAGCAGTTTGACGCAGTGCATTTTCGTCTCTGCGCGGCTCCTGCGGTGATATCCGCTCCATCGTCGCCAGAGCGCGCGGCCCAAGTATTTCGCTGCCCTCAGGGCCTCGTTGCGCGCGGCTGCCCCGGCGCTATCGGCCTTCCAGGGTTTGGCGTTCTTGCGCGGCGGGATGACGGCATAAGCACCCCGTTCGGCGACGGCGTCGTGACACTTGCGCGTGTCGTAGGCCCCGTCGGCGGTGACGCTTGCGATCTCTTGGTCGGGCGGGATCTGGTTGAGCAGCTCAGGCAACATGGGCGCGTCGCCGATGTCGCTGCTGGTGACCTCGACCGCCCTGATCTCCAGCGTTTGCTCGTCGATCCCGAGATGGACCTTGCGCCGGACGCGGCGTTTTGTCCCGCCATGCTTGCGCGCATTCCATTCGCCTTCCCCCTCCACCTTGATCCCAGTGCTGTCGATCAGCAGGTGCAGCGGACCCTGCGACCCCCGATGCGGGATGCTCACAGCAAGGGTCTTTTGGCGACGGCTGAGCGTGCTGAAATCAGGTACATCCCAGTCCAGACCGACGAGGCGCAGCAGGCTTTCCACAAACCCGGTCGTTTGCCGCAACGCCATGCCGAACAGAACCTTCATCGTCAGGCAGGTCTGAACTGCGGCGTCACTGTAAAAAGGCTGTCGCCCACGCCTGCCGGTCGGCGCCGCCGCCCACACCATGCCAGGATCGAACCAAATCGTTAGAGACCCCCGGCGCTTGAGCGCCTTGTTGTACGCGGGCCAGTTCAGTGTCTTGTAGCTCGGGGTGTTCGGCTTGCTCATCCACCCCAGCTATCACACTGGATTCACAAGATGAATCCCTCACCGGATTTGTGCAACAGAGTCCGGTGCAGGCCGAAACCGGTCTGCAAGCCATCGATCTGGCAAACTTCTGGGGCGCCGGCCAACCGCTTCTGGGCGTCCGCGTCAGTGCCAAGTCGAATTTCAAGACCGAAATCTTCGCCACGGCCGCCTTGACCGACAGCGCCCGCGCCGGATCGGCAAGGGCCGGTGCCGCTGGCGCGGGCGGCACAGGTGCGCCGCCAAGCTTCTGTGCCGATATCTGGCCGCTGGTCAGGTCAAAAGACCTGATCCGGATGACCGGCGGGGCGGATTGGCTGTCTTACGAAAGTACCGTCGCGAATGCCGCCCACATCCTTGACGCCCTTCAGTCCGGCGCACTGCCGGAGGATGGCCCCTGGCCTGCCGCCGACATCGAACTGTTCAAGCGCTGGGTCGCCTCGGGCATGCCGCGCTAGGTGAACCGGCGCAGCGCCGACGACGCCAGACACATTTATTGCAGGAGAACCATATGTCCACCCTCACAGACCTTATCGATTTTGCCCACGAGGGGATCGACCGCAGAACGCTGAACGGCACCCTGTCCGGCGCGCGAAACCCGATGATGCTGTCGCTGATCGGCGACCCGCGCGGCACCTACTCTGACGACTGCCAGCCCGCCACCAACCCAAAGATTCTGGCGCTGGTCGATCATGTGGACCTGGGGCCGTTCAAAGTCACCGGCCTGAGACCTGCCCTGGTCGCCCTGCAGGCAATCATGGCCGACATACGGGAAGAGTTTCCCAATATTTACAATGCCCTGGGCAGTGAGGGCATGATGTGTTGCAGGTTGGTTCGCGGCTCTGCCACCGCGATCTCCAACCACTCCTGGGGCACGGCCGTCGACCTCACGCTCGAAGGCAGGCTTGACGACCGCGGCGACGGAAAGGCGCAGCGCGGCCTGATGGACATTTACCCCATCTTCAACCGCCACGGCTTTTTCTGGGGCGCGGCCTTCCCCACCGAGGATTCGATGCATTTCGAGGCCTCGGACCAGCTGATCCGCAAATGGGCAGCCGACGGCATTTTCGGCGCCGTCCCCAAGGGCATTCCAAGCGGCCTGACCATCGGCGACCGCAGCGCCCGGGTCGAACGGCTGCAGTCCGCGCTGAACCGGGCCCTGGATCCGATCCATATTGCCGTCGACGGGATCTTTGGCAAGGACACGCGCGCTGCGCTGACCGAGTTTCAGCGGCGGCGCGGCCTGGCACCCACCGGCATCGGCTCTGCTCCGGTCTTGGCGATGCTTGGGGTCTGAAAGGCAACGTCTGATCGAGGTGCGCCCCGGGGGTCTGGACCTATTGATCTGCTTGAACGTGCCTTTGCTGCGTGGTTCAAGGCCTTGAACTGACAAGGACATGATCGAAACCGGCAAAGAGCAGACTGCTGGCACTGACCAACAGGTCGAGACGTTCCGGACCCGTATCATGATCGCCGTAACCGAAACGTTTGTCCGCAGCCATGAAGGCAGGATCGATGACCTCGAACGTCGCAGGATCATTCTGAAGGACCAGGTGGTCGGCCCGGCCGAACCGCCCGGCAACTTTGAAGACAAGCTGGAACCGGCGCGGACCGTCCTCGCCCCCCCGGGAAACTCCGGGACAGTGGCCATATTGCCCTGCGCCGCAGGTCCTGCAGCTGGCCTTTGCAGACCGCACTCACTGCCATCGGCATGAGGGGCCCGGAACACCAGAACACCCTGCCGTTCAAAGCATTGGGATCGGTTGGCGCCATGGGGAGAGAAGTGGTGCGGATGAAAGGACTCGAACCTTCACGGGGGTTAGCCCACAGCGACCTCAACGCTGCGCGTCTACCAATTCCGCCACATCCGCACCCTGTGCCGGGCAGGCCCGGCTGAGGTGGCGCGCTTCTAGCCCGCTGCCTGGCGAAATGGAAGGGGGAAAATGCGCGAAAGGGCGTGTCCGGGCCTGCCTGTCCGGCCTTGACTTGCGCACATCTTCCCCTCGCCGTCGGTGCGGCAAGCGTGTAGAAGCGGTCGGATCGGAACCGGATCAGACGCACCATGGTTGAATGGATCACCAGCCCCGGCCTTACCGCCTATGACGCGGCGCTGGCCTTTATGGAGGCGCGGGCCGAGGCCATTGCCGACGGGCGCGCGGATGAATGCCTGTGGTTTGTGGAACATCCGCCGCTTTACACCGCAGGCACCTCGGCCCGCCCCGAGGATCTGACCGACCCGGACCGCTTTCCGGTCCATCAGGCACGGCGCGGCGGGCAATATACCTATCACGGGCCGGGTCAGCGCGTGGTCTATGTCATGCTGAACCTGACGCGCCGGGGCCGGGACGTGCGCGCCTTTGTTCAGGCGCTGGAATGCTGGATCATCGCCGCTTTGGCCGAATTCAATGTCCGGGGCGAAATACGCCCTGGCCGGGTCGGCGTCTGGGTCACGCGGCCCGACCGCCACGCCCTGCCCGACGGCAGCGCGCGCGAGGACAAGATCGCCGCCATCGGCATCCGCATCCGCCGCTGGGTCAGCTTTCACGGCATTTCGATCAATGTCGAACCCGACCTGTCGCACTTTGCCGGGATCGTCCCCTGCGGCATCCGCGACCATGGTGTCACCAGCCTGGTCGATCTGGGCCTGCCGGTGACGATGGGCGACCTGGATGCGGCGCTGAAGGCGGCCTTTGAAGGCATCTTCATTGACCAGCAGTCCGGCGAGACGACGAACGCCTGAGGCCCGGCCTGTCGGGCGGGCATCCGGCCCCTATATCCCCGGACGCGCGAAAGGTCTTGGCGTGCCCGGGGCAGGTCAGGTCACTTCGACTTGTGCAGCGCATCCATCGCCATCATGTCGTCATGGCCGGTGCAGGCCTCCATGACCATCTTCATCACTTCGTCATCCGCCATCATGGCCTTGGAGGAATCGGCCATCGCATCCTTGGTGGCGGCCTCTTTCATCGCCATTGTCGCCTTCATCATCCCGTCCGAATCCATCGCTGCAAAGTCCTTGCAGCTCATCATGGCGGGATCTTTCATGTCATCGGCGACGGCGGCACCCGCGACCAGGGCAAGGGCGCAGGCAACCGGGATAAAACGCAGGATCGTCATGTGATGTTCCTTCTTTCGTCCGACGTCAGCGTCGGCAGCTGCAGGCTAACCATGACCTGCCCCGCGCCACACCACACGAGCCTGTGTGGTCACCCCATCGTGTTTGGCGCGCCGCCGAAGATCACGGTGCGGTGAAGACCGGGCCGGAAAGATCACCCCCGCCGCGCCCGGAAGGGCCGCAGGACCGGCTCAGGTTTTTGGCAAAGGTGGTGCATATGCGATTGCTCAATCGGCAAGTGCCAATTATTACGGGCGGGAAGTCTGGCACGGGCGGCAAGCCCGGCTGGTCAATCGCAATGGGAGAACAGCATGGCCGACGCAGCCCTTCATGGCCACGACGCGCATGGGCATCCGGGGTTCTTTACCCGGTGGTTCATGTCCACGAACCATAAAGACATCGGGATTCTTTACCTTTTCACCGCAGCCATCGTCGGCCTGATCTCGGTCAGCTTCACCGTCTACATGCGTCTGGAACTGATGCATCCCGGCGTCCAGTACATGTGCATGGAGGGGGCGCGGCTCTCGGCAGCTGCGGCGGGCGAGACCTGTACCCCGAACGGCCATCTGTGGAACGTGATGATCACTGCCCACGGCATCCTGATGATGTTCTTCGTGGTGATCCCGGCTTTGTTCGGCGGCTTTGGCAACTATTTCATGCCGCTGCACATTGGCGCGCCGGACATGGCCTTCCCGCGGATGAACAACCTTTCCTACTGGATGTATGTCGCGGGCACCTCGCTGGCGATCTGTTCGGTTCTGGCGCCGGGTGGCAACAGCCAGACGGGGTCGGGCGTGGGCTGGGTGCTTTACCCGCCTCTGTCGGTGCACGAGGAAGGCTGGTCGCTTGACCTTGCGCTCTTCGCCGTTCACGTCTCGGGCGCTTCGTCGATCCTGGGGGCGATCAATATCATCACCACCTTCCTGAACATGCGCGCGCCGGGCATGACCCTGCACAAGGTGCCGCTGTTCGCCTGGTCGGTCTTTGTCACCGCCTGGCTGATCCTTTTGTCGCTGCCGGTTCTGGCCGGCGCCATCACCATGCTGATCACCGACCGCAACTTCGGCACCACCTTCTTTGACCCGGCCGGCGGCGGCGACCCGATCCTCTATCAGCATATCCTGTGGTTCTTTGGCCATCCGGAAGTCTATATCATCGTCGTTCCGGGCTTTGGCATCATCAGCCATGTCATCTCGACCTTCTCGAAAAAGCCGATCTTCGGCTATCTGCCGATGGTCTATGCGATGGTGGCGATCGGGGCCCTGGGCTTTGTCGTCTGGGCGCACCACATGTACACGGTCGGCATGTCGCTGGAACAGCAGGCCTATTTCATGACCGCGACCATGATCATCGCGGTGCCCACGGGCATCAAGGTCTTCAGCTGGATCGCGACCATGTGGGGCGGCTCGATCGAGTTCAAGACGCCGATGCTCTGGGCCTTTGGCTTCCTGTTCCTCTTCACCGTCGGTGGCGTCACCGGCGTGGTCCTCAGCCAGGCGCCCGTCGACCGCGTCTATCACGACACCTATTTCGTCGTGGCGCACTTTCACTATGTGATGTCGCTGGGCGCGGTCTTTGCGATCTTTGCCGGCATCTACTACTGGATCGGCAAGATGTCGGGCCGTCAGTATCCGGAATGGGCGGGCAAGCTGCATTTCTGGATGATGTTCATCGGCGCCAACCTGACCTTCTTCCCGCAGCACTTCCTGGGCCGTCAAGGCATGCCGCGCCGCTACATCGACTATCCTGAACAGTTCGCCTACTTTAACTATCTGTCCTCGTGGGGCGCGATCCTGTCGTTCGTGTCGTTTCTGTTCTTCATCTGCGTCATCTTCTACACGCTCTTTGCCGGCAAACGGGTGACCCAGAACAATTACTGGAACGAATATGCCGACACTCTGGAATGGACCCTGCCCTGCCCGCCGCCCGAACATACGTTCGAGCAGCTGCCCAAGCAGAGCGACTGGGACCACGGCCACAGCCACTGAATGCAGAGACTGAGAAAGGCCCCGGGAAACCCCCGGGGCCTTTTTGTTGCGCCGCCCGGCGCGGGCAGCGCTTCCCTTTGCCGCCCGGCGGCTTACACTGCCACCATGCCCTACGAATGGCTTCCCGCCCACGGCACAGGCCGCCTTGTCCTTCGCCCGCACCAGTCGCTGGGCGCCCGGGGCTTTGTCGCCTTTATCGGTGCCACGGCGCTGATGCTGGCCCTGCCGGTCCTGTCGCTTCTGGGCCAGACCGCCCTGTGGCTGATGCTGATGTTCGCGGGTCTGGCCATTGCCGCCCTCTGGACGGCGCTGCGCCTGAACGCCCGTGCGCTGCAACTGACCGAGGTTCTGACCCTGACCCCTGATCTGGTGCGGCTGGAACGGCGGGGGCCGGGCGGGCGGCAGCAGGACTGGCAAGCCAATCCCTATTGGGTGCAGGTCACGCTCTATCCGACCGGCGGGCCGGTTCCGCACTATCTGACCCTGAAAGGCGATGGGCGCGAGGTCGAGATCGGTGCCTTTCTGACGCCCGAGGAACGGCAGGCGCTGGCGGACGAGCTGCGCGCGGCGCTGGCGGCGGCAAACAAGGAGACGTCACCAAAGGTTCGTGTTCCTGACATCACACCGTGACGGCCCGAAGGTTAGCTGCCCCTGAAGCTAAAGGAGGTTCCCCATGTTCCGCGCCACATCGCTTGCGCTTGCCTTTTTCGCCCCGGTTGCCGGTTGGTCGGCGCCCTTTACGGTTGCCGCCCTTGGCGACGCGCCTTACGGCGAACCGGCCGAGGTCTATCCGACCTATGAGGCGCTGATCGGCGCCATAAATCAGCGCAAGCCCGCACTGGTGATCCATGTCGGCGACATCAAGTCGGGGTCGACCGCCTGCAGCGACGCGCTTTTGACCGAACAGCTGAACTTTCTGAACCGGTTCGAGGCGCCTGTGCTTTATACGCCCGGCGACAATGAATGGACCGACTGCCATCGCAAGAAGGCAGGCAGCTTTGACCCGCTGGAGCGGCTGACCTTTCTGCGCAAGACCTTCTTTGCCGATCCGGCGCATACGCTGGGCAGCCACCCGGCCGATGTCACGTCTGATGCGGGTGCGGGATACCCCGAAAATGCCCGGCTGATGATGAATGATGTTCTGTTCGTCACCACCCATGTCGTCGGTTCGAACAACAACTTCGAGGTGCGCGACCCCAAGGCCGTGGCCGAATTCTTTGCTCGCGACGCGGCCAATATCGCCTGGCTGAAGGACAGTTTTGCAGCGGCCAAGGATGCCAAGGCACTGGTTCTGGCCATACAGGCCGACATGTTCGAATTTGACTGGAATACGCAGCAGGACGAAACGTGGCTGCGCCACTCCGGTTTCACCAGCTTTGGCGAGACGCTGATCGAACAGGCCACAGCCTTTGGCAAGCCTGTGCTGCTGGTCTATGGCGACAGTCACATGTACCGCGAGGGCCGCCCCTTTGCCGACCGCGCGCCGAACATCATGGCGCTGGAAGTCCCGGGTGAAGAACGGATGCACGCGGTCGAGATTACCATCGACCCGGACACCAGCGGGGTTTTCTCGTCCGCGCTGATCCGCAATCCTGCACTGCCTATCGCGCCGACCCAGTGACGGGGTAATCCGTGGGGGCGTTGGCCAGTCAGGCCCGTGGCCCCCACAGGATCACCCCGGCCCCGGCAAGACAGAGAACCGCCCCCGCGATATCCCAGCGGTCAGGTAGCCGCCCCTCGACCAGCCACAGCCACAGAAGCGAGGCCGCGATATAGACCCCGCCATAGGCGGCAAAGGTCCGGCCAGCAGCATCGGCGGGCGACAGGGTCAGAAGGGCGGCAAAGGCGGCCAGCGACAGAAGGGCGGGGGCCAGAAGCCAGGGCGCACCGCCCAGCTGCAGGACCATCCAGACCAGAAAACAGCCGCCGATTTCCGCCAGCGCCGCCAACGCAAAGATCAATGCCTGCATCCGCCGCCCCTCACCTTATCGCCGCCCCGTGACGCGCCCTGCAGCTGGATGAGGCTTGGTTGCACCGCCGCCGGGATCGATTTCTTGGAAGAGAGCCCGTCGAAACACTTGGGATTCC
>CAZKJZ010000034.1:0-20263 GCA_964553145.1 uncultured Frigidibacter sp.
CCCGGTGCCGGAAAATCGACGCTGGCCGCCGATCTCGCCGCCCGGCTTGGCCCCGATGCCGCCGCCGTGCCGATGGACGGGTTCCACTATGACGATAACGTCCTGATCCAGCGCGGCCAGCGCGACCGCAAGGGCGCGCCTTATACGTTCGATGCCCAGGGCTTCCTGCATCTTCTGTCGCGCCTGCGGACCGAGGGAGAGGTGGCGATCCCGATCTTTGACCGGTCGCTGGAACTCTCGCGCGCGTCGGCCGTGATCATCGGCCCCGATCAGCGCATCCTGATCGTCGAAGGCAATTACCTGTTGCTGAACGATGATCCCTGGCCCAGGGCGCGTGCTTTCTTTGACCTGACGGTCATGATCGACGTGCCCGTCGCCACGCTGGAAGACCGGCTGATGGACCGCTGGCTGGGCTTCGGCAAAAGCCCCGAAGCCGCCCGGGACTGGATCGCATCGAACGACATGCCGAACATCCGCGCGGTACTGGACCGCTCTGCCCCCGCCGATGTGACCTTACGGACGGGCTGAGGCCAGCATGTCCCGCACCATCGGTGCCACCTGCCGCCCGTAAAGCTCGATCGACCGCATCAGCCGGTCGTGCGGCAAGGGCCCCGAGGAATATTTCATCTCGAACCGCGACAGGCCCAGCGCCTGAATGGTGCGCACGATCTTGCGCGCCACCGTTTCCGGCGATCCGACATAAAGCGATCCGTGATCCGCCTCACGCTCGAATGCGTCGCGCGTCGTCGGCGGCCAGCCACGTTCGCGGCCGATCCGGTCATGCAGCGCCTTGTAAGAGGGCCACAGATCCGCGCGCGCCTCGGCGTCGGTGGCGGCGACATAACCGGGCGAATGGACGCCCAGGGGCTGCGGCGCCTTGCCGATCTGGCCATAGGCGTCCCGGTAAAGATCGACAAAGGGCCGGAACCGGGTGGGCGAGCCGCCGATGATCGCCAGCATCATCGGCAGGTCATGGCTGACCGCCCGGATCACCGATTCCGGGCTGCCGCCGACACCGATCCAGGCCTTCAGCCCTTCGGGCCCCAGGGGCGGGAACACCCGCTGGTTCTTCAGCGGCCCCCGCGTCTTGCCCTGCCAGCTGACGGCAGGCTGCCGGATCAGCCGGGTGAAAAGATCCAGCTTTTCCTCGAACAGCATCTCATAGTCCCGCAATTCATAGCCAAACAGCGGAAAGCTTTCGGTAAAGGACCCGCGACCCAGGATCACCTCGGCCCGCCCGCCGGACAGGGCATTCAAGGTCGAAAAGCGCTGGAACAGCCGCACCGGATCGTCCGACGACAGGACCGTCACCGCCGTGCCAAAGCGGATGCGGCTGGTGCGGGCGGCGATGGCGCCCAGGATCACCTCGGGCGACGAAATCGCGAAATCCTCGCGGTGGTGCTCGCCCAGGCCGATATAGTCGATGCCCAGCCCGTCGGCCAGAACCGCCTGATCGACCACGTCGCGAATGACCTGAGCGTGATCCTGCAACCGGCCGTCCGGGCCAAAGGTCACATCGCCGAACGTATCCAGCGCAAGTTCGATCTCTTCGGTCATGGCATCAGGGTCCGCAAGGTAAGGCCTCTCTCTTTACGACGCACAGCGCGGCAGGAAAAGCTGCAACCGCGCACAGGACTTGCTCAGCAGGACACGCAGCACTTTCATTGTGGTCCAAATATCCTGCAGGGGGAGGTTATCGGTTCGCAGAACCGATGACCCCGGGGGACGCAAAGTCCCCCGCCTTAGCCGTTTTCGCGCAGGACCGAGCCGGCCAGATAGAGCGAACCGCAGATCAGGATCCGCGATCCCGGGTCGGTGGCGGCGATGCGCTGGACAGCCTCATGAACGCTGTCCGCCGTGTCGGCGGCGATCCCGGCGGCCATGGCGGCGGCTCTTGTCTGGTCGGCGGTCAGCGTATTGGCCTCGCCGGGGATCGAGACGGCGGTGACGCTGGCGGCCTCGGCGGCGACGGGGCGCATATAGCCGCCGATATCCTTGGTGTTCAGCATGCCGACGATCAGGTGGGTGGGCCTTTTCGCCATCCGCGCCAGCGTCGCCGCCACCGCCTGCCCGCCCGCCGGATTGTGCCCGCCGTCCAGCCACAACTCGCACGCCCCCGCCGCGTCGACCAGGGGTCCGACCTTCAGCCGCTGCATCCGGGCGGGCCAGAAGGCGCGGGTCACCGCCGCCTCGCAGGCGGCGTCGTCTGCGCCCAGATGGCGCAGCGCGGCAAGGGCGGCACCGGCATTGTCGATCTGATGGGGGCCGGGCAGGTTGGGCAAGGGCAGGTCCAGAAGCCCGTTTTCATCCTGAAAGACCAGCCGTCCGCGTTCCTCCCACGCCCGCCAATGCTGGCCATGGACCAGCAAGGGGCAGCCGAGCCGCGCGGCTTTCGCCTCGATCACCGCCAGCCCCGCCTCCTCTTGCGGGCCGACGATACATGGCACGCCGCGTTTCAGGATCCCGGCCTTTTCACCGGCGATTTCAGCAAGCGTCTCGCCCAGATATTGCTGATGGTCGATCGAGACCGGCGTGATGATCGTCAGGCGCGGATGGTCGACGACATTCGTGGCATCCAGCCTGCCACCCAGCCCCACTTCCAGAAGCGTCCAGTCGGCTTGGGTGCGGGCAAAGGCCAGAAAGGCCGCGCAGGTGGTGATTTCAAAGAAGGTGATTTCCCGGTCGCCGTTCGCACGGACGCATTCGTCAAGGATGTCGGTCAGATGGCTTTCGGAAATCAGCTCGCCCGCCAGCCTTATCCGTTCATGGAACCGCGCCAGATGCGGGGATGTATAGGCATGAACCCGGCCCCCCATCGCCTCCAGCCCCGCGCGCATCATCGCCTGGGTCGAGCCCTTGCCATTGGTTCCGGCAATATGGATCACCGGCGGCAGGGTCCGTTCGGGATGGTTCAGGGCGGCCAGAAGCCGGTGAACCCGGTCCAGCGTCAGGTCGATGATCTTGGGGTGAAAGCTCATCATCCGCTGCAGGATGAGATCGGACGTGCCGGACATGGAAACCTTGGCGCTGGTGCCGGAGGGCGGGGCGGGGGGCTGTCTGCCCCCCGTGCCCCCCGAGGATATTTAAGAACTGATAAAGGGCAGTCAGGCCCCTGCAGGTTCGGTCTTGGGCGCGGGCAGATCGCCTTTGACCGCCGGGGGCTGGCGGGTCAGCATCCGCAGGATGGTGATCAGCTCCTCGCGCAGTTTCTTGCGGTGGGTGACGCGGTCCAGCATGCCGTGATCCAGAAGATATTCGGCGCGCTGAAAGCCTTCGGGCAGCTTTTCGCGGATCGTCTGTTCGATGACACGGGGACCGGCAAAGCAGATCAGCGCATTCGGTTCTGCAATCTGCACATCGCCCAGCATCGCATAGCTGGCCGTGACGCCGCCCGTCGTCGGGTGGGTCAGCACGACCAGATAGGGCAGGCCCGCTTCCTTCAGCATCTGCACCGCGACCGTGGTGCGCGGCATCTGCATCAGCGAGAGGATCCCTTCCTGCATGCGCGCGCCACCGGCGGCGGCGAAGAGAACCAGAGGCAGCTTGCGTTTGACCGCGCGTTCGGCGGCGGCGATGATCGCATTGCCGACGAACATGCCCATCGAGCCGCCCATGAAGGTGAAATCCTGGCCGACAGCGACGATCGGCGTGCGGCCGATTTCGCCTTCGGCGATCAGCATCGCGTCCTTTTCACCGGTCGCTTTCTGCGCGGCCTTCATCCGGTCGGGATATTTCTTCTGATCGCGGAAATGCAGCGGGTCGGCGACCGGTTCGGGCACCTTCACCTCGCTGAACAATCCGCCGTCAAAAAGGGCGGCAAACCGTTCGCGCGGCGTGATCGCCATATGGTGATCGCAGTTGGTGCAGACGTTCAGATTGTCGGCCAGTTCGCGGTGGAACAGCATGGTTCCGCATTCGCCGCATTTCGTCCAGAGATTTTCCGGAACTTCGCGGCGCGAGAACAGCGAATTGATCTTGGGCCGCACATAATTGGTGATCCAGTTCATCGATCCTGTCCTCGGTCCTCTGGGTCAGAGTCACGAGATAGCCCCCGCTGCCGGGAAATGCAATCGCGCGCAGCCCCGGCGCGGGCGGGTGCGAAAAAATGTCCATACCACGCGCAACTTTCGTGCAGGAACGGGCGTATCATCCCCAGGAACCGGAACAGGAGGGTGCGATGCAGACAGGCAGAACACAGGGGCAGCTGATCTATCGGCAGCGGTTCTGGACGCGGGTGACACATTGGATCTGGGCCGTGTCCCTCTTCTTTCTCTTGCTGTCGGGTCTGCAGATTTTCAACGCCCATCCGCGTCTTTATATGGGCAATGAAAGCGGGTTTGACTATGAAAATGCCGTTTTCGAGATTGGTGCGCGCGAGGGGGCCGCTGGCCCGGAAGGGTTCGTGCGCCTTCTGGGGGCCGAGGCGCGGACCACCGGATTTCTGGGTCTGACAGAGGCGGGGGCGCAGGCCTTTCCGCCTGCGCTGACCATCCCCTCCTATCAAAGTCTGGCGACGGGCAGAATCGTGCATTTCCTGTTTGCCTGGGTGCTGGTCGGAACGCTTTTCATGTGGTTTTTCAGCAGCTTGAGGAACGGCCATCTGCGCGATCTGATCCCGACGGGCACTGATCTGCGCGCCCTGCCCCGTGATCTGGCCGATCACCTGCGGCTGAGGTTCCACCATGGGCGGCGCTATAATGTGCTGCAGAAATTCGCCTATGCCGGGGTGCTGTTTCTGGCGCTGCCGCTGATGATCCTGACGGGGCTGTGCATGTCGCCGGGGTTCAATGCGATGGCGCCCTGGCTTTTGGATCTGTTCGGGGGGCGGCAGTCGGCGCGGACGGTGCATTTCGCGGTGATGCTGGCGCTGGTTCTGTTCTTTGTCGTCCATATGGTGATGATTCTGGCCGCCGGACCGCTGAATGAGCTGCGTTCGATCGTGACGGGATGGTACCGGATCGACCCTGAAAGCGGTGAAGGAGAGGCGAAATGAACCGGCGCGGGCTTTTGATCGGCGGGTCGGCGCTGGCCCTGTCGGGGTGCAAGGTGCTGGACGGGTTGAGCGACCGGGAAGCTGCGCTGCACCGGGCCATCGGATCGGCCAACGGGCTGACCTATCGGGCCCAAAGGCTGATCGGCGGGGGGCATACATTGGCGCCGGAATATGGGGTGGGCGACATTCGCCAGTCGCAGCATCCGAACGGGTCCGTGAACCCGGACGGCGAGGAGTATCTGGCGCTGGCGCGGGACGGGTTCAAGGATTTCACCTTGACGATCAAGGGGTTGGTCGACCGCCCGCTGACCCTGAGCCGCGACCGCCTGATGGCCATGCCGTCCCGGAGCCAGATCACCCGGCATGATTGCGTCGAAGGCTGGAGCTGCATCGCGAAATGGACCGGCGTGCCCCTGGGGCTGGTCCTGCAGGAGGCGCGGCCCAAGGCCGCGGCGCGCTATGCGGTGTTTCACTGCCATGACGCGATCGAACGCAGCCTGTCGGGTGTGGTCAAATACTATGAAAGCATTGATTTGATTGATGCATTTCACCCACAGACCATCCTGGCCTATGGGATGAACGACCGCCCCTTGCCGGTTGCCAACGGCGCCCCGTTGCGGCTGCGGGTCGAGCGGCAGCTGGGCTACAAGATGGCCAAATACATCCACACGATCGAGCTGGTGTCGGATTTCCGGGGTCTTGGCCAGGGGCATGGCAGCTATTGGGCGGACCGGGGCTATGACTGGTATGCGGGGATTTAGAAGGCGTATGCCAGACGTATTCCACAGGTATTCCAAACCTGTTCTTGACGTGGGCCGCGAGATTCGTGCCCTTTCGTCCTTCGCGGACCGATCAGGGGACCTGCCGGTGGCAGGTCACCCGGTCCGTTGGCCGTAGGCGCAAGCCGCAGGGTGAGCCGCGCCCGGACATCGTGCCAGTGGCACGATGTCAGCGGCGAACGCCCGATCCGAGAGGATCGGGCCGGTGGGGGTTACCCGCAGAGCCGGACCATTGGGCGTGGACAGCTTTGCTGAACCCGGTCGCGGCGCCCGGGTCGCTTGCCCCGGGCACTGGCGGGCGAAGCCGTTGCGGTCAGACCCGCAGCGCCAGGCGGGCCGCCAGCCAAGAGACCACAAGCAGGGCCATGTCGATCATCAGGATCGGCCGTGTACTGGCTACATCGGTCAGATCGACCGGCACGGTCCAGAGCGACATGCCGTCCATGCTGCCCCGGACCCCGACCAGAAGGAACGCCGCCGCGTTGTTGGCAAAGTGAAAGCCGATGGCCGCGCCCAGACTGCCGGTACGCGCGGTCAGGTCGGCGGCGCACACGCCGAAGAGCAGCGCCCAGAAGCAGATATTGACCGCATTCGCGCCATAGACCTGCGGCTGCCAGTGCAGAGCCGCAAAGAGAGCGGCGGGCAGCAGGATCCAGACCTGCGGTGCGGCGAAGCGGGCGGCAAGCTGCTGCTGCAGATAGCCGCGAAAGATCAGCTCCTCGGTCCCGGTCTGGATCAGAAGCGCTGGCAGGAAGGCCGGCAGCCAGATCAGGAAGGCCGACAGCGGAACCCCCGCCGCGACCCCGTCGCCCAGATGCAGCGGCAGGGCCAAGAGCGAGACCAGCCCGACCGCCCCCGCCACGGTCAGGAAATCCCTGACCGCCCGGCGTCCGGGGCCGAACAGGGTTCCGGCCCGGCGGCCATGCAGCGCGCGGGTGGCGATCAGGACGCCGGCAGAGGCCATGAGGAAGGTGAAGAGCAGAAAGACCAGCATCCCCGGCGTGTGGCCGGTCAGCATGCCGCGAAAGATCACCGCCGCCAGAAGGTCGCCGAAATGGCGCCGCATGTACCAGGCCAGCGCGAAGGACAAAGCGACATAGACCGCCACGACAAGGGCCGTACCGGCAAAGGTGCGCCACAGTTCGGCACGCGGGCGCGCGGGCGCAATGAACGGGTCGTGGGGGCGGTAGCCGCCATCTGGAAAGATCATGCCCCTGCCTAACCGGCCCGGACGACCGCTTCAATCCTGCTTGTGCGGGGCCGCGGTGCTGACTATGCCTGAGGCCGAACGCCTTACCCGGATCGGCAGTTGCAAAGGATCGTGCCATGCGCCGGATCATCGGCCCCCTTGCCCTGATGGCCCTGTTGCAGGGCTGCACGCTGGAAAATGTGCCGGTCATCGACGCGATCGTGCCAAAGCCCGCGCCTGCGCGCATGGCCGTTGCAGGCGGGCGGGTCGTGATCGGCGGGCCCAGCGGCTATTGCGTCGACCCCGGCGAAAGCCATGACGGGGCCGAGGCGGCCTTTGTCCTTTTGGGCAGTTGCGCCTCGATCTCTGGCTCGTTCCGGGCCCTGATGCCGAAAAAGCCGGGGATTCTGACCGCCTCGGTTTCGGCCGAGGAGACCGATCAGGTGGCCTTCGAAGCCTCGTTCCCGCCGATGGCCGCCTTTCTGTCCTCGAAAGCCGGGCGGGCGGCGCTTAGCCGGGCGGGCAAGGCCGAAAGCGTGCGCATCCTGTCGGTCACGTCTGAAGGCGGGATCATCTATGTCCATGCCGAGGATCGGGCCAGCGCGCCCGGCCAGTCGCTGGACCCCGATTATTGGCGGGCGCTGATGGTGGTGAACGGCCGGATCGTGACCCTGTCGGTTCTGGCGCTGACCGACCGGCCCCTGGAGGCCAGTGCCAAGCGGGCGCTGCTGGACGGGTTCGTCCGGCAGGTGCGGGCGATCAACTAAGACCGGGCTGGAGCGTGATGGCAAAAGGCGGACGCGGATTTCTGACGGCGCTGATGGGCCGGGGTGCCAGCGGTGGCTGGCGGCAGTGGCGCGACCGGCTGGATGTGGCGGGGCTGGTGGCGCTGCGCCGGGCGCGGACCGAGGCGCGGGCCGAGCGGCGCGAGATCGACCGGTTTCTGGCAGAGGCGGACGAAAGGCTGGCACTGCCGCCGATCGGATCGGACGCGATGCGGCGCCCGCCCGGCACCGACTGGGCCTGGCGCCCGGCGCTGTGGCGGCTGCCGATGCCGCGCACCGGCGTCGCGGCCCCCGGCCTGTCCGAGGCGCTGGATGACGAGACGAGCCTTTTTCACGACTGCCCCCTGGCCGAATTCAGCCTGCGTCAGGCGCGCAACGGGCGCGAAACCGATCTGGCGGCCTTCAGCCTGCATCTCGATGTCCTGCGGTTTCAGGGGAATTTCGTGTCGCTGGCGATCCGCCTGCCCGACGGGGCGGTGGCGAGCCTGACCACGCGCCATCTGGTCCGGGTCGAGTGCGACATGACCAGCGAGGCACCCGCGGGCCTGACGCTGCGGCTGAACGTCAAGCACGGGCCGAATGTGGCCGAGCTGGTGGCGGGCCTTGAGGTGGCGGGTGATGGCCGGGGCAGCGCCGAGTTCGACCTGGCCCACGCGGGCATCAGCGAGAACCGCATCGAAAAGGCCTGGCTGGATGTGATCTTCATCCGGCCGGCGATGAACCGGATCAGCCTGTCGGACCTGATCCTGTTGCGCCGTCCGCGCGCGAATTTCTGAAAGGGGCCGTGCCATGATCCTTGCCGAAAGCCGTATCCGGGCGGGCCAGTGGCAGGGGCTGGTGGCCGAGGCCGCCGCCCCGCCCCGGATCGAGCTGATCCATGACGGGCAGCCCTTGGGCGAGGCGGTGGTCACGCCCGCGCCGCAGGGCGGGTTCCGTCTGGTGCTGGACCTGCCGGTCGCCCTGTTGACCGACGGGGTGCAGACGCTGGTGCTGCGCGACATGGTCGGCGACCAGATCGTCGGGCGGATCGCGCTGCAGGTCGGGCAGGCGCTGAGTGCCAGTCTGGCCGCCGATGTGGCGCTTTTGCGCGCCGAGTTGGATCTTTTGCGCCAGGCCTTTCGCCGTCATTGCCGCGAAGGGGGCGGCGGGGCGGCATAACGCTGCGTCACGGGTGCCCCCGCCCCCGTGACGGGCGGCGCGGGGCAGACCATGCTGCAGGGGTCATTGCCCGAGTCGCCCATGCCCCCCTATCCCCATCTTCTGGCCCCGCTGGACCTTGGTCATCTGACCTTGCCGAACCGGGTGCTGATGGGGTCGATGCACACCAACCTTGAAGAAACCGGCGACTGGGACCGGATCGCCGCCTTTTATGGCGAACGGGCGCGGGGCGGGGTCGGGCTGATCGTGACGGGCGGCATGGCGCCGAACCGTCAGGGCGCGGTCTTTCCGGGGGCTGCGGGGCTTTATACCGACGAGGATATCGCCCGCCACCGGATCGTGACCGACCGGGTTCACGGCGAAGGCGGGCGGATCGCGATGCAGATCCTCCATGCGGGCCGGTATGCCTATGGGCCGGACTGCGTGGCGCCGTCGGCCATCCGCTCGCCCATATCGCCCTTTACCCCCCGCGCGCTGGACGAAGAGGGGATCGAGGCCGAGATATCCGACATGGTCGCCGCTGCCGTCCGGGCCCGCGCGGCAGGGTATGACGGGGTCGAGGTGATGGGGTCGGAAGGCTATCTTCTGAACCAGTTCCTGGCGCCCCATACCAACAAGCGCACCGACCGCTGGGGTGGCAGCACGGAAAACCGCCAGCGCCTGCCGGTCGAGGTGGTGGCGCGGATACGGGCGGCGGTCGGGGCGGATTTTTTGCTGATCTACCGGCTGTCCCTGATGGATCTGGTGCCCGAGGGGCAAAGCTGGGACGAGGTGGTCGGGCTGGCAAAGGCGGTCGAGGCGGCGGGAGCGAGCCTTCTGAACAGCGGCTTTGGCTGGCACGAGGCGCGGGTTCCCACGATCGCCACATCGGTGCCGCGCCGGGCCTTTGCCTGGGTGACGAAAAAGCTGATGGGGCAGGTGGCGATCCCGATTGTCGCCTCGAACCGGATCAACAGCCCCGAGGTGGCCGAAGGCCTGCTGGCCGAGGGCTGCGCCGACATGGTGTCGATGGCCCGCCCCCTGCTGGCCGATGCCGATTTTGTCGCCAAGGCGGCGGCGGGGCGGGCGGGCGATATCGCCCCCTGCATCGCCTGCAATCAGGCCTGCCTTGACCATACGTTCGCGGGCCGGACCGCGACCTGTCTGGTCAACCCGCGCGCCTGTCATGAAACCGAACTGGTGATCACGCCGACCGACCGGCCCCGCCGGATGGCCGTCGTCGGCGCGGGCCCGGCGGGGCTGGCGGCCGCGCTGACATTGGCCGGGCGCGGCCATGCCGTCACCCTGTTCGAACGCGAGCCGGTCATCGGCGGCCAGATGAACCTGGCGCGGCGGGTGCCGGGCAAAGAGGAATTCGCGGGCCTTGTCGACTGGTTTCGGGGCCAGATCGCGCAGGCGCTGCACCTGACCCTGTGCCTGAACACGGCGGCCAGCCCGGCCAGCCTGTCGGGGTTCGACGAGGTGATCCTGGCCACCGGCACCCGGCCCCGCCGCCTGGTCCTGCCCGCCGACGAACGGGTGCAGGTGGCGAGTTATGCCGAAATTCTGTCGGGGCAGGTCATGGCCGGCCCCCGCGTCGCCATCATCGGCGCCGGCGGCATCGGCTTTGATGTCGCAACCTTTCTGGCCGAGCCGCCGGGCACCAGCGCCACGCTGCGGCCCGCCGACTGGCAAAGGGAATGGGGTGTCGGCGATCCCTGCCACTGGCCGGGCGGGCTGACCCTGCCCCATCCGGCACAGGCCCATCGCCAGATCGCCTTGTTGCAGCGCAGCCCGGGCCGCCCCGGCAAGGGGCTGGGCAAGACCACCGGCTGGATTCACCGCGCCAGCCTGACCGCCCGCGGGGTCGAGATGATCGGCGGCGCCACCTATGACCGGATCGAGGCGGCGGGCCTGCGCATCTTTTTCGGGCCGGGACGCGAAGATCAGCGGCTGATCCCCGCTGACACGGTGGTCATCTGTGCCGGTCAGGACAGCGAACGGACGCTGGCCGAGGAGCTGACGGCGGCAGGCCAGACCTTTCACCTGATCGGCGGGGCGGATCAGGCGGCGGAACTGGACGCCAAGCGCGCGATTGATCAGGGCACAAGGCTGGGCGCGCGGCTGTAGGGGCCGTTATAGCGCATCCGGTCGGCTGTCGCGCGCCGAGCGGGGCACGGTCGCGCCCGTGTTTTGCCCCGACATCGCGCCCCGGATCAGGTCCGGGGCCTCGGGGGGCGGCAGAGGCCCCGGATCACGTCCGGGGCGGGTTTTGGGGCGGGGGATGCGGCCCTACTTCTTCTTCGCTTCCAGCGCGTCGATCCGGGCCTTCAGCGCCTCGTTCTCTTCGCGCGCTTTCTGGGCCATGGCGCGAACGGCATCGAATTCCTCGCGCGTCACGAAGTCGCGGTCGGCGACCCAGCGGTCGACCCAGCCTTTCATCGCCGTCTCGGCCTCGGTCCGGGCGCCCTGGGCGACGCCCATCGCGTTGGTCATCAGTTTCGACAGATCGTCGAACAGTTTGTTCGGGCCGGTCATCGTGGCCTCCTTGGCAATCGGCTTTCTGCCTATATGTGCGGCGGGGCCCGAAAGCTCAAGGTTGACAATGCCGCAGCGGCCCGGTCTTTCGGGGCAAAAGCATCGGGGGCGAAAGGACCGTGTCATGCTGGCTGTCATACGCTTTCCCGACATATCGAACGAGATTTTCCGCATTTCCCTGTTCGGGATGGAGTTTGCGCTGCGCTGGTATGCGCTGGCCTATCTGGCCGGGCTGATCGCCGGATGGCGGATCATCGCGGGGCTGATGCGGCGCCCGGCCCTGTGGCCCGGCGACCGCGCGCCCGCCGAGCCGGGCAGGATCGAAGACCTGCTGACCGCCATCGTGCTGGGGGTGATTCTGGGCGGGCGGCTGGGGTTTGTCCTCTTTTATGAACCCGGCTACTACCTGGCCCATCCCCTTGATATTCCAAAGGTCTGGCAGGGGGGCATGTCCTTTCACGGCGGCTTTCTGGGGGTGGTGGCTGCGGGACTGTGGTTCTGCTGGCGCCACCGGCTGCCCGCCTTGCAGATGTCGGATGCGATGGCGCTGGTCGCGCCCATTGGCCTGGCGCTTGGCCGACTTGCGAATTTCGTCAATGCCGAGCTGTGGGGTCGCCCCTCGACCCTGCCCTGGGCGGTGATCTTTCCGGGCGAGGCGGCGCAAAGCTGCGCGGGCGTGGTGCCCGGCGACTGCGCCCGCCACCCCAGCCAGTTGTACGAGGCGGGGCTGGAGGGGCTGGCGACCGGGTTGATCCTGTGGCTTTTGGTGCGGCGTGGCGCGCTGAAGCAGCCCGGGCGGGTGACGGGCGCCTTTTTGGTGCTTTATGCCCTGTCGCGCCTCTTTGTCGAACTCTTCCGGCAGGCGGATGCGCAGTACATCACACCCGAAAATCCCCTGGGCCATGTGATCGGCGGCGCCACGCTTGGCCTGTCGATGGGGCAGGTCCTGAGCCTGCCGATGCTGGTGGCGGGCCTGTGGTTTCTGTGGCGGGCACGGACACGGGCGGCGGCATGACCACGCCCCTGGCCCGCCTTCTGGCCGACCGGATCGCCCGCACCGGGCCGATGGTGCTGGCCGATTATATGGCCGACTGCCTTTTGCATCCCCGCCATGGCTATTACGCCACCCGCGACCCGTTCGGGCAGGCGGGCGATTTCACCACAGCGCCTGAAATCAGCCAGATGTTCGGCGAGCTTTTGGGCCTGTCGCTGGCGCAGGCCTGGCTGGATCAGGGCAGCCCTGCGCCGTTCCTTTTGGCCGAGATCGGCCCCGGTCGCGGCACGCTGATGGCCGATGTGCTGCGGGTTCTGGCCCGCGTGCACGGCTGCCGGGCGGCGGCGCGGGTGCATCTGGTCGAAGCCTCGGCCGCGCTGCGCGCGCGCCAGCGCGCGACGCTGGGGGATGTGCCGGTCACCTGGCATGACGGGGTTCAGGACCTGCCCGATGGCCCCCTGTTCCTGATCGCCAACGAATTTTTCGACGCGCTGCCGATCCGCCAATTCCAGCGCGCGGGCGCGGGCTGGCGCGAGCGGATGGTGGGGCTGACGGGGGATGGTCTGGGGTTCGGGCTGGCGGACCCCGCCCCCTATGCCGCGCTGGCCCACCGGCTGGCCGATACGCGCGAGGGCGATCTGGTCGAGCTTTGCCCCGCGCTCCCTGCCATCGCGGGCGAGGTGGCACGGCGCATCGCCACATTCGGCGGTGCTGCGCTGGTCGTCGACTATGGCGGCTGGCACGCGCTGGGCGACACGTTCCAGGCGGTGCGCGACCACCTTCCTGCCGATCCGTTCGCGGAACCGGGTCTGGCCGACCTGACCGCCCATGTCGATTTCGAAGCGCTGGCGCTGGCCTTTCGCGCGGGTGGCGCCCGCGCCACGCACATGGCAACGCAGGGCGCCTTTCTGACCCGGCTGGGGATCGGTGCGCGGGCCGAGGTTCTGGCGCGGTCGCTGGAGGGGGCGGCGCGCGACAGCCATCTGGCCGCGCATCGGCGCTTGACCCATGCGGGCGAAATGGGCGAGGTGTTCAAGGTGATCGGCTGCCATCCCACCGGCAGCCCGCCGCCACCCGGACTGGACCCTGCCTGATGCCTGCAACGCTGGACCTTGTGACCCATTCTACGCTGTCGGGCGTGACGCATGGTTTTTTCACCCGCCGGGGCGGCGCATCGTCCGGGATATTCCAGGGGCTGAACTGCGGGCTTGGGTCCAGCGATCAGTCCGATTGCGTGGCGGTGAACCGGGGCCGGGTTGCCGACCGGCTGGGGGTTTCGCCCGGCCATCTTCTTGGGGTCCATCAGGTTCATTCCGCCGATGTGGTGACGGTGACGGCGCCCCTGACCGGCGCCGCCCCCCGGGCGGACGCGCTGGTGACGAATGTGCCGGGTCTGGCGCTGAGCGTGCTGACCGCCGATTGCCAGCCGGTGCTGATGGCCGATATCGAGGCGAGCGTCATCGGCGCGGCCCATGCCGGATGGCGGGGGGCGCTGGCCGGAATTCTGGAAAACACCGTCCGCGCCATGCAGGCGCTGGGTGCCCGTCCCGAAAGAATCGTCGCTGTCATCGGCCCGACCATCAGCCAGCGCGCCTATGAGGTCGGCCCCGAGTTCATGGACGCCGTCCTGGCGGAAGACCCCGCCTATGACCGGTTCTTTGCCGGGGGCGCGGGCGACCGGGTGCAGTTCGACCTGCCCGGCTTTGGCCTGGCGCGGCTGCGGGCGGCGGGCGTGGCCGAGGCCAGCTGGACCGGCCATTGCACCTATTCGGACGCCGAGCGATTCTTTTCCTATCGCCGGTCGGTCCATCAGCACGAGGCGGATTATGGCCGCCTGATCTCGGCCATCCGGCTTTGAGGCGGCGGAATGTTGCCCCTGCGGCAACGGCGCCGGGGGTCGCCCCCCGGATTGGCCCGCCCGGGCCGTCAATCGCATTTGACGTTTGACAAATGGTAAGGGGCGATGCATCACCACCCCATGGCCCAATTTCCGGGCTTTGACGTGACTGCCTGATTGACGACTTAGACGACCAATTTTCCGGGTGGGGGCACCCGTAGTACTGTTTAATTTGAACCGGAAGGTTTTTTAGATGATGCATTCCGCCCCCCGGGCCGCTTATGCGGTCCCCGTCCGTACATCGCTGAACAAGGCCCCGGCAGTCTATCTGCCCAAAGGGGCCCGTCCCGCGCCGCGCCCGCCGCGCCCCAGCTTCATGACCCGCCGCTATGACGTGTCCTGGCTGAACGCCGAAGGGTTTGTCGACAGCGCCACGCGCATCGCCCCGGCCCTGCCCGAATTTGAAGAGGCGTTCGCCGCCATCGCCCGCGGCACGCTTTTGGAAACCGAACATGGCTTTACCGCCATCGAGGATCTGGAGCCCGGCACCCGGGTCATGACCGCCGATGGAAGGGCCGAACGGGTCATGTGGATCGGGTCGATGACCCTGTTCCCGCCCCATACGGTTCCTGGCCTGGCCGCCGCGACCATGACCCGCATCACCGCCGAGGCCTTTGGCCCGGGCCGCCCGATGCCCGACCTGATGGTCGGCCCCCATGCCCGGCTTTTGCTGAAAGATGCCCGCTGCCGTGCCGCCGGCATGGCCGCCGCCTGCGTTCCGGCCAGCGCGCTGATCGACGGCGAAAGCATCGTCGAAATCACGCCGGTCGCCCCTGTCACCGTCTTCAACCTGGTGCTGGAACATCACGGCGCCATGCGCTGCGCCGGGATCGAGGTCGAGGCCTATCACCCCGGCAAGGCGCCGTCCGAACGGTTCGACAGCGAGCTGGCCGCGCTGTTCCTGGCCATGTTCCCGCATCTGCGCGGCTTTGCCGACTTTGGCCCGATGGCGCATCCGCGCCTGTCGGCGGCTGCGGTCGACGGCCTTGCAGCCGCCTGACCCCTGGGGGTGGACGTTACGCCAGTAGGGCAGTGCCATGTGCAACTGCCCGACAGGCAAGAAGTCGCCGTGGGGGCAGCTTGAGGCGCGGCTGGCAAGCCGCGGGGGTGGGTGCAAGGGCCGCGATCAGGCGGTCAGCCCATGCGCGCCAGCCGCGCCTCAAGCACATCAAAGGGAACGCCGGGCTGATCCTTGGCGCAGCGGATGACCAGGCTGGTCTTGACGCTGGCCACATGGGGGGCGCGCAGAAGCTCTTCGGTCAGGAAGGACTGAAAGCTGGACAGGTCCGGCGCCACGCATTTCAGGATAAAGTCGATCTCGCCGTTCAGCATGTGGCACTCGCGTACCAAAGGCCAGTCGCGGCAGCGGTTTTCAAAGGCCGACAGGTCCACCTCGGCCTGGCTGTTCAGGCCGACCATGGCAAAGACATGCACCTCGAACCCCAGTTCGCGCGGATTCACATCGGCATGATAGCCGCGGATATAGCCTGCCTCTTCCAGCGTCCTGACCCGGCGCAGGCAGGGGGGCGCTGAAATGCCGACCCGGCTGGCCAGTTCGACATTGGTCATCCGGCCATCGGCCTGCAGCTCGGACAAAATCTTGCGGTCGATCTCGTCAAGCTTGTGGCCCGCCATGGCGTCTCTCCTGAAATTTTAGCGAACCTACCGCCGGGGCGGGTTTTGCGCAATATTATTTCACAGCCGGGCAATAATTGGCAAGCGGACGCGGTGCAACGGCCCCTTTCCCCGACACGCGCGGCTGATTATATCGGGCGTCGCAGCATGTGAAGGGGCGACAGGATGACGACGACGCGGCACACCAGGGTTCTGATCATCGGTTCGGGGCCTGCGGGCTATACCGCCGCCGTCTATGCCGCACGCGCCATGCTGAACCCGATCCTGGTGCAGGGCATCCAGCCCGGCGGCCAGCTGACCATCACCACCGAGGTCGAGAACTGGCCGGGCGACAGCCATGTGCAGGGTCCCGACCTGATGGTGCGGATGGAGGAGCATGCCCGCGCCATGGGGACCGAGATCATCAGCGACCATATCGCATCGCTTGACCTGTCCAGGCGCCCCTTTACCGCCCAGGGCGACGGCGGCACCACCTATACCGCCGACGCGGTGATTCTGGCGACCGGCGCCCAGGCGCGCTGGCTGGGCCTGCCGTCCGAAGAGCGGCTGAAGGGTTTTGGCGTGTCGGCCTGTGCCACCTGCGACGGGTTCTTCTATCGCGGCAAGGAGGTCGTCGTGATCGGCGGCGGCAATACGGCGGTCGAGGAAGCCCTGTTCCTGACCAACTTTGCCACCAAGGTCACGCTGATCCACCGCCGTGACAGTCTGCGCGCCGAAAAGATCATGCAGGACCGGCTGTTCAAGCATCCCAAGATCGCGGTGATCTGGAACCATACGGTCGAGGAGGTGGTGGGCGAGCCGGGCGGCGCGGGCGTGACCGGCGTGCGTATCCGCGACACGCAGTCAGGGGCGGAAGAGATCGTGCCCTGCACCGGCTTTTTCGTCGCCATCGGCCATGCACCCGCATCGGATCTGGTCAAGGACCAGCTGGAGCTGCATTCGGGCGGCTATGTCCGGGTTCAGCCCGGTTCGACGGCCACCTCGATCCCTGGTGTCTTTGCCGCGGGCGACCTGACCGACCATATCTATCGTCAGGCCGTGACCAGTGCGGGCATGGGCTGCATGGCGGCGCTGGATGCCGAACGCTGGCTGCAGGCGCAGGGGTAAGGCGGGGGTATAAGGCGCGGGGACAAGGCGGGGGCCGCCGTTCGCGACCGGCGGGCTGGTGCGGAAATCCGTTCCAATCCCATGCCGCAGCGCGGCATTTCCGCCCTTTTCGTGCAAAATCCCCGCATAACGCTTGAATTTCGCCATATTGCCGGTCTAGACCGCCGCGCGACGGCGCCGCGCGCCTGATCCTGGTTTTCCGAAAGGCCCTTTGATGACCGCGTCCAATCACTCCCCTATCGCCGAACTTTATGTTCCCGCCGATGCCGCCGACCGACTGAAGGTCGATGCCGGCAACATGATTTCGTGGGATCTGACGCCGCGCCAGATCTGCGATCTGGAACTGTTGATGAACGGCGGCTTCAACCCGCTGAAGGGTTTCCTGAGCGAGGCCGACTATAACGGCGTTGTCGAAAACATGCGTCTGGCCGACGGCACGCTGTGGCCGATGCCGATCACGCTGGATGTCAGCGAGAAATTCGCCGACAGCGTCGCCCCCGGCACCGAGATCGCGCTGCGCGATCAGGAAGGCGTGATCCTGGCGACCCTGACCATCACCGACAAATGGGTGCCGAACAAAGCGCGCGAGGCGGAGCAGGTCTTTGGCGCCGACGATCTGGCCCATCCGGCCGTGAACTATCTGCACAATATCGCGGGCAAGGTCTATCTGGGCGGCCCGGTCAAAGGGCTGCAGGCGCCCGTGCATTATGACTTCAAGGCCCGCCGCGACACGCCGAACGAGTTGCGCGCCTATTTCCGCAAACTGGGCTGGACCAAGGTCGTCGCGTTCCAGACCCGCAACCCCTTGCACCGCGCGCACCAGGAACTGACCTTCCGCGCCGCCAAGGAAGCGCAGGCCAACCTGCTGATCCATCCGGTCGTGGGCATGACCAAGCCGGGCGATGTCGACCATTTCACCCGCGTGCGCTGCTATGAGGCGGTGATCGACAAATATCCGGCATCGACCACCACCATGTCGCTTCTGAACCTGGCGATGCGCATGGCCGGTCCGCGCGAAGCCGTCTGGCACGGGCTGATCCGCCGCAACCATGGCGTCACCCACTTTATCGTCGGTCGCGACCATGCCGGCCCGGGCAAGAACAGCGCGGGCAAGGATTTCTACGGCCCCTATGATGCGCAAGACCTGTTCAAGGAGCATGAGGCCGAAATCGGCGTGACCATGGTCGATTTCAAGCACATGGTCTATGTGCAGGAAAAGGCGCAATATTACCCGGCCAACGAAGTGCCCGAGGGCTGCACGGTTCTGGACATTTCCGGCACGGAACTCCGCCGTCGTCTGCGCGAAGGGCTGGACATTCCGGAATGGTTCTCGTTCCCGGAAGTCGTGACGCAGCTGCGCAAGACCAGCCCGGCGCGCGACAAGCAGGGGTTCACCGTCTTTTTCACCGGCTTCTCTGGGTCGGGCAAATCGACCATCGCCAATGCGCTGATGGTCAAGCTGATGGAGATGGGCGGCCGTCCCGTGACGCTTCTGGACGGCGATGTGGTGCGTAAGCATCTCTCGTCGGAACTGGGCTTCTCGAAGGAACACCGCGACATCAACATCAAGCGCATCGGTTATGTCGCGTCGGAAATCACCAAGAACGGCGGCATCGCCATCTGTGCGCCGATCGCCCCCTATACCGCGACCCGCCGCGCCGTGCGCGAGATGATCGAGGCTTACGGCGCCTTCATCGAAGTGCATGTGGCGACCAGCATCGACGAATGCGAGCGCCGTGACCGCAAGGGCCTTTACAAGCTGGCCCGCGAAGGCAAGATCAAGGAATTCACCGGTATTTCCGACCCTTATGAAGTGCCCGCGAACCCCGAACTGCGGGTCGAGACGGAAAATGTCGATGTCGACAATTGCGCGCATCAGGTCATCCTGAAGCTGGAAAGCATGGGCCTGATCAAGGCCTGACGCAGGGCAGGACGAACAGAACGGGCGCGGGGCCGGCATGGTCCCGCGCCCGTTTGGTTTTTTCGGGGCGGTCCGCTGCTACTCCAGCCTCAGGGCGCGGCTCAGCACGGCAAGCGGAGCATAGAGCGTGAGAGGACGCTGGGGATCGCGGCGGAAACCGTGGTGCATATAGAAGGCCGCGGCTCTATCGCTTTTCGCCTCGACGACCATCATATGTGCGGCAACGTCAGAGCGCAGGGCGCGGGCGACCGCATTGCCCAGCAGGGCGGCACCGAGTTTCCTGCCCTGATACCGAACATCGATGGCCAGGCGGCCGAGGCGGGTCGAGGGAACGACGGGGTAGCGCGGCAGCTTCCTTTGCCAGTCTGCCGTGACATCTGCCAACTGAACGTGACAGGCCGAAAGCGTGTAATAGCCCGCGACGGCGCCAGTCGCATTGTCGACGGCCAGAAAGCAGGCGGCGACGCGCCTTTTCATGTCCTGACCGGCCTGGGTCAGCAGGTAGGCATTCAGGGCTTCGTTGCCGCAGGTGAAGTCGCGTCGATCCTGCTGTCCAAGCGGGACAACGGAAAAGGGGTATTCCGACATGCTTCAGAGCGGTCCGATCAGACGCTCGTGATGCGCGCGGGCCCGTTCCATCGCCGGGGCGGGCGCCGGAGGATTGACCAGAAGAGAGGCAAAGGCCTGGGTGCTTTCCCTGCTCAGCTGAAGCACCTCGGACTGGGCGATGGTCTGCCGCGCAGCCGCGCTTGCCGCTGCCACAACAAAGTCCGTCAGGCTGCGCCCTTCGATCTCGGCCGCGCGCTTGAGGATTTCATGCACTTCGGGGGCAAGGCGCGCTTCCAGGCGGGCCTGGCGGTGAGAGGTTTGCATGGCAGGACTCCTTTCCCGATCCATACGGCAAATTGCCGTACATTTCAAGTCGGAGCCCGTCGGGCCGCAGGGCTACCCGCATTTGGTCGCTCCCGCGCTCGGACCGGGCGACGTCCCCTATCTCGCGCCGGTGTTTCGCCCCGACATCGCGCCCCGGACTTGATCCGGGGCCTCTTGGCCCGGCAGAGGCCCCGGATCAAGTCCGGGGCGCGGTGCGCATATAGGTCAAATGCAATTGTCCTGTGTCGGGCCCTGTGCATCGCCCTGCAAAGTGACGGTCGCCCGCGCGATTGCCTTTTTTTCGAACCGCGCCTACCCCCGCTGCTGCCGGTCCTTGTCGGTCCCGACCACGGACAGGGCCGGGCCGGTGGGCACCGGGGCCAGCAGATCCTCCAGGAAATAGGCGGTCAGCTGG
>CAZKJZ010000035.1:0-19893 GCA_964553145.1 uncultured Frigidibacter sp.
TCAGCACCTCCTACATCCAGCGCAAACTCGGCATCGGCTACAACAAGGCCGCCCGTCTGGTCGAGCAGATGGAGGAAGAGGGCCTGGTCTCCGCCGCCAACCATGTGGGGAAACGGGAGATATTGGTGCCGGAGCAGTGAGGGTGCGTGCCCGCACGCACCATTCGCGTCGGCCCATACCCCCACGCGCGCCCCGGACTTGATCCGGGGCCTCTGATACTACCGCTGCGCGATCTGTGATAGCAACAGCTTTGCACAAAACTGCTTGAAACACTGAGGATTTTCAGCACACTCGCCTAAACATTGCGCGAGAGGGTCAAAGTGGACTTCAATCAAAGAGTGAGAGACCTTTCTGCCCGTTCCAAGCACGCTGCCCAGCATGCCATGACGGAAGAAGCGACCAAGACCGCTGTCGTCCTGCCCTTCATTCAGACGCTCGGATATGACGCCTTCAATCTTGAAGAGGTTGTCCCCGAATTTATCGCAGACGTAGGGATCAAGAAGGGCGAGAAAATTGACTTCGCTATAAAGATAGGTGGCAGGACCGCCATCCTTATCGAGGTGAAGCCAATCAGTATGTCGCTCGGCTCGGCGCAATACAGCCAGCTTTTCCGCTACTTCTCAACAGTTGAGGCCCGCCTCGCCATCCTTACAAATGGAAAGGAAATATGGTTCTTTTCGGACATTGACGAAAAGAACAGGATGGACAAAAAACCCTTCTTCATCTTCGACCTGCAAAATTACGATGACCGGCAGGTAGGGGAACTCGCCCGGTTTCAAAAGGCAAACTTCGACATAGATACTATTCTGGAAGCGGCTTCGAACCTGAAGTATGTAAAGGCCGCCGCCGGAGCGCTATTGAAGCAACTTTCGGCACCGGATGATGAATTCGTTCGGTTTATAGGTCGACTGATTTATGATGGATCGATGACGAAAAGCGCCGTCGAAATGCTGCGACCGGCAATCCAGGCGGCGTTGGACGAAGTAATTCGCAACCGAATCCAGGAACGCCTGAACGTGACCTTCGGGAAAGATGCGCCACCGCCCGAAAGCACAGACAAGGCAACGACAGATCAGGCGGGCGAGTCCGATGTGGTAACAACGACGGATGAGCTGCAAGCCTTTATGATTGTCCGCGCAATAGGCTCCAAAGTTGCGTCTGTGGGCCGAATTACCATGCGCGATGCCCGATCCTATTGCAGTGTGTTTTTCGATGACAACAACCGAAAGCCGATTTGTCGCCTCTATTTTAATGCAAAGAACTCAAAGTCGATTGGCGTGTTTGGCCCCGATAAGGCAGAGACCAAACATCAAATCGATGATCTGTCCGATATCTTCAAATTTGCGGACGCCATAGAGGCATCGGTGAAGTCTTACATATAATACCCCACCCGATTTCGGCGATATGACGAAATCGGGCCGCGCCTGCCTGCCCCTTGGCAGGCGCGATAAACGCGCCCGCCCAGGCAGTCGCGCCCCGATTTGGCACCGTCCGGCGTAGGTGGCGAACCCCTTGGCCTCCGGCTTGCGCCTCCAGCCAACGGAACCGATGGTCCTGCCACCGGCAGGCCCATCAGACGGTTCCGGGGCACCCGTCCCACAGGCCAGACTTTCACGCCCATCCCGCCCCGGACCTGATCCGGGGCCTCTATCTGGCCAGGAGGCCCCGGCGCGGGGGCCGGGGCGGGGTGGGCAAGCCATCAGCGGCGGCCCGGTCAGGGCGGAAGCGCGGGCCCCTTACCCGTCGCGCAAGATGCACCCCCCTCACCCTTTCCCCGCTCTCTCCTCCCGCAGCTTCTTCAGCGCCGCGATCCGTGCCCGCCGCTTCGCCCCCTCGCTCGCGTCCGCCTCGGCGCGGTCGCGGGCGTCCATTTCGGCACCCACCCGGTCCAGAATCTCGCGGCGCAGGCTTCGTTCCTCTTCCTCGGGTGTCGGGCGATAGCCGACCTCTTCCGGGCCGCTGACAACGCCCGACAGCCTGGCCAGCATGAAGCTGCGCAGGACGGCGTTCATCCGGGTCAGGTGCCCCATGCCCATGGCGCGAAAGAATCGCTCGACATCCTCGTCCAGCCGCAGGGTCACCCGGCGCTTTTTCGGGATCATCGGGCCTTGCAGGATCTCGGTCCATTCCCGCGGGATGCGCAGGCTGTCGTTCAGGCCCCAGCGCAGGTCGGCCTCCAGCTCCCGCATCGTGGTGGCCAGGTCGTGATAGGCGATGGCGCGGTCGCGGTCGGCCTTGGTCAGCGGGGTGCGGGGCATGGTGTCGGTCCTTTGGGCGCCTCAACCCTAGCGGCACCGGCCCAAGAAAGGCTTGCGCCAGCGCGCGCAACTGTCGGTACGGATGCTGTACGCGCGCTGTACGGCGGCGGTACGCATGGCAGACGCCAGATCACCCGGCGGGCCGCCCCGCCACCGCCCCCGGCCCTAAACCGCGAAAAAGCACGTCCTTCTTCACGATCAAGGTCGCGCGCCCGGCCCGCGCCGCGCAGTCTGGGCGCGTGGCGACGCCGGACCCGCACCCCGCGCGCCCTCTGTGGGAGACGATGATGAAACTGCTGACAACCGCCCCGCCCTCGGTCCGGTACACGCCCACCGCCTATCTGGACGAGGTCACCAGCCTCTGCCGCTGGTGCGAAAAGACCGGGGTCGAGGGCATGCTGATCTATACCGACAACAGTCTGGTCGACCCCTGGTCGGTGGCGCAGGCCGCGCTGGCCTGCACCCAAAATTTCGTGCCCCTGGTGGCGACCCAGCCGCTTTACATGCATCCCCTTGCCGCCGCACGGAAAATTTCCTCGCTGGCCTTTCTTTATGGCCGCAAGATCGCGCTGAACATGGTCGCGGGCGGCTTTGTGCGCGACCTGACCCAGCTGGGTGATGCGACCGAACATGATGCGCGCTATGACCGGCTGGTGGAATATACCCAGATTCTGATGGCGCTGTTGCGCGGGGAAACCGTCACGCTGGACGGCACCTGGTACAGGGTCGAGGGCCTCTGCCTGTCGCCCCGGCTTGATCCGGCGCTGATGCCCGACATTTACCTGTCCGGCGCGTCCGAGGCCTGCATCGCCGCCGCAGCGACCCTTGGCGCAACCCGGCTAAGCTATACCAAGCCGCCCGAAGACCTGGAAAGCGCGCCACGCCCCCATCCCGCGCCGCTGGGCCTGCGGATCGGCATCATCGCCCGCCCCGACAGCGCCACCGCCTGGCAGATCGCCACCACCCGTTTCCCCCCCGACCGGCGCGGCCAGGTCGCCCATCAGCTGGCGCGGGGAACCAGTGATTCCGTCTGGCACAAGCAGATTTCCGACTTTGCCGACGGGCACAGACCGGCCGGTCAGTCGCCCTATTGGCTGGAACCTTTGAAGAATTACAAGACCTTCTGCCCCTATCTGGTCGGCAGCTATGACGAGGTCGCGGCCTATATCGCGCGCTACCGGGCGCTGGGCTATGGCACCCTGATTCTGGACATTCCTCAGGGAGAAGACGATCTGATCCACACCCAGCGCGCCATGGCCCTTGGCCGCGACAAGGCGCGCGGCCTGGTCAGCCCGGCCTGATCCGCAGCACCCCTGCCAGGGCCAATGTCCCCCGTGGCATTGGCCTTTTTGCTGCGGCCGCAGTCCCTGACCGGATCACGATCAAGTCCGGCGGCCCTGCAATTCAGGTCTCGCCCGGCGCCCGGGTTTGCTGGACTGGCCGTGCCGCCGGGGGGCTGCTTTCGCTGGAGAGCGGACGGGCCGGCGCGCTTGGCTCTCTATCAGGTGACGAAATGACCCTTACAGAATGTCTGACTGCCTGCCTTGGCCTGCTGATGACGCCCGGCCCGACGAATACGCTGCTGACCCTGTCGGCGGCATCGAACGGCCGCAGCGCCGCCTTTCGTCTGGTGCCGGGCGAGGTCACGGGCTATCTCATGACTGTCGTGCCGCTGGTCCTGTTCGGCGAAACGCTTTTGACCAGCGTGCCGGGGGTGGCGGTCGCACTGCGCACCGCTGCCGCGTCGTGGGTCGCCTTTCTGGCGTTCAAACTGTGGCGCGCCCAGTCCAAGGACGGTCCGGGCCATGCCATCACGCTTGCCAAGGTCTTCATCACCACCCTGCTCAACCCCAAGGCCCTGCTGTTCGGGCTGTTCCTGCTGCCATCGGTCGAAAACGCCCGGCTGGCGGCCACGATCAGCGCTTTCGTGATGTGCATCGGCATCGCCTCGACCCTGTGGATATGCCTTGGGACGCTGGCGCACGGATCGCGGGCCGATGCCGTACGCCGGATTGCGGCGGTGATCCTTGGCGCCCTGTCGGCCCGGTTGTTCATCTCGGTCATTCCGATCGGGCTGTGACCGGTGTGTCCCTGACTGAATCACGATTTAGGCCCGCAGACCGTCGATTCAGGTCTCTGCCCGGATCGGCGCTTGCTTAGCTGACCATGCGTCAGTGCCCGGGGCGTACTGTTCCCGGGTGACCTGAAAGCCGGTTTCAGTCCATCAAAGGGGGCCCTACATGCAAGACCATTATCCGAATATCATCGTCGGGGGCGGACCCGGCGGCATCAATATGGCGCTGGAGTTCGAGAAGCGCGGCATCGACTATCTGCTGCTGGAGGGTGGCGACGGCGTGGGCGGCCAATGGGGCCGTTTCCCGGTGTGCGGCGAGCTGATCTCGCTGAACAAGAAATATGTGCCGGGCGACAATCACACCTACAAGATGCGCTACGACTGGCATTCGCTCAGCACCATCACCGCCCAGGATGCGGCCACCAACCCCCGGCTGTTGTTCACCGAATGGACGTCAAAGCATTGGCCATCGGCCCGGCTTTACCGCGACTATCTGCAATATGTCGCCCAGACCATGGGCGTGATGGACCGCACCCGCCTGCAGGCAAGGGTCACCCGCATCTCGCGCGAGGAGGGCCGCTTTGTGGTACAGATCAACGGCGGTGAACGCCTGACCTGCGACCGATTGTTCTGCGGCACGGGCACCACCAAACCGATCGTCCCCGATATCAAGGGCCTGGGGCCGGACACTTGCAGCTTTTACGCCGACTACAATCCGCAGGTAGCGCGCGAGAAATACCGCAACAAGGTCGTCGTGGTCGTCGGGCGCGGCAACTCGGCCTTCGAGATTGCCCATGACCTGGTGGATACCACCGCCGAAACCCGGGTCGTGACCCGGTCGCTGCCGCTGTTCGCCCGCCAGACGCACAATGTGCATGATGTTCGGGCGCAGGTGGCCGATGTCTTTGACCTGATGCAGCTGAAGTCGAACAACAATATCGTCAGCGACCGCATCGTCGAGGTTCGCCGCGAAACCGAAGGCCCCCAGGCCGGCCGGCTGCTGGTGACCTATGAGACGCCCTGCGCCCATTGGTCGCCGCCGCGCTGGATGAAGCGGACAAGCTACGTCGATGACATCATCATCGCCTGCGGCTTTACCTATACGCTGGCGGATGTGTTCGACCAACAGACGGTCAAGCCCGACCTGTGCGACAAGGGCAAATACTGCCTGCTGACCGAGACCTGGGAATCGCGCAATGTGCCCGGCCTCTACTTCATCGGCACGCCGATGCGCATCAACGATCCGAACGCGGCCTCGGGGTTTGTCCATGGTTTCCGCGCCAATATCCAGGCGCTGGGCCATCTTGTCGCCGAACAGCATGGCATGCCGCTGGAGCCTGCCTTTGAATGCGACATTGGCGCCGCCGACCCGGCCGAGGCGCTGACCCGCCTGTCGTCGCATCTGGTCGAAATGGTCAGCACGACCATGCCGCTCTTTGAACTGTTCACCTACTTTGGCTGTACCGTGACGCTGGACGCCGCCGACCGGCCCGATGTGATCCGCGCCAGGGTCTGGCCGGCCTTCCCGCGCGCCTACAACGAAAAGCGCTTTGGCGCATCGGGCACGCGGATCGAGGTCGTGTTCGAATACGGGTTCGAGAATTATGGCAACGGCGAGCTGCCCACCCACTATTTCACCCTGCCCGCCAACCACTTCGACACGTCGAAAAGCGCCTATATCCACCCGGTCTTCCACGTCTATCGCAACGGCGAGGAAGTCGCGGCGCTGCATATGCAGGAAAGCCTGATCTGCCGCTGGGATCAGGATGACTATGTGGATGAACAGACGAATGTCGACCAGTACCGGAACGTCGCCTTCAACGCGCTGGCCACCGCGCTGAACCTGCCCGAACGCCGCAGCACGCTGCCGGTCTACGAGCACTTCATCGACGAATGCTATCCCTTGATGACGGACGAGGAAGTGGCCATGGCGCTGCGCGTTCAGCCCACTTTGGCGCTGTTGGCGGAACAGCCGGGCCCAGGTCTGGTGCCCGGTCACATGAAAGCGGCACGCAAACAGGCGGCCCGTCAGCAGGACCGGGCAGAAGAGGTGATGCCGATCTAAGAATGGGGGCCGCAGTCATGCTTGCGCTATAGCTTGTGGCTATAGAGGCGGAAGCTGGCTGCGGCCCCAACCCTATATCGAAGAGTTGACCATAGGTAAGTTGCCAATGGTCTCAATCTTGGGTAGTTTCGCGGCAGATCATTTAGATTCGCAAACTGCGAGAGGTTCATAGGTTATTGCCGCAGACACTCGGGTTTTCGCCGTCACACCAAAACCTACAGCACCCTGCAACCGTTGTGAGTTCTGATCCATGATCCAGTTGCCCCTGCCCCTGTTCGTCTCTTTCATCCTGATCGCGATGGCGCTTTTCGTGTTCTGGAAGCACAAGAACGAGCGGCTGAACGTGCCCTTCCTGGCGCTGATCCTGGTTGTCGCGCTGCTGACATTTCTGGTCGGGCTGCGCTGGGGCTTTGGCATCCGCATCGTGGCGATCCTTATTCCGCCGCTTAGCGCGCTGGTTCCGTCGCTGGTCTATTCCGGCATCGCCACGCTGGTCCGCCAGGACCTGAAACCGCGCATCCAGCTTGCGGCGCATCTGATGGGCGTTCTCTTTATCGTCGTCCTGATGCTGTTCCTGCCATCTTTGGTCGACGCCGCCAGTATCCTGCTGTTTTCGGGCTATGCCTTTGCCATCCTGCTGCTGATGCGGTCGGGTTCGGATGCGCTGTATCTTGAATCCTTCGAAACGGTCGGCTCTGCCTATCGTTCGATCGTCTTCGCGGCCTTCTCGCTTCTCTTCTATGCCATTCTGGATGCGGTGGTCTTTTTCGAAGTGACCTTCGCCTCGAAGGAAAACGCGATGTGGGTGATCACGATCGGCAATATCGCCCTGCTGATCATCATGTCGGTGGCTGCGGCCAACATCGGGCAGCCGGGCACAAGCCCCGAGGCGGAAAAACCCCTGCAGCTGTCGGATGCCGATGAGATCGGCCCGGCGGATGACGAGATTGTCTACAAGCCCGAGGAACTGGAAAAGGTCATCAACGATATTGAAACCCTGCTGGTGACCAAGTTCCTGTTTCGCGATGTGGGGCTTAGTCTTGACCGGCTGGCGCGGCGGCTGGGCATTCCGGCGCGGCTGGTTTCGGTGGCGATCAACCAGCGCCGCAACCGCAATGTCTCGCAGTTCGTGAACGAGTTCCGGGTGGCCGAGGCCTGCACCCTGTTGCGCACCACCGACCAGTCGGTCACCGATGTCATGTTCAATGTCGGCTTCCAGACCAAGTCGAATTTCAACCGCGAATTCCGCCGGGTGACCGGCACGACCCCGATCCAGTGGCGCAGCGAGGCCGCGGGAACGCCTGTCGCGGCCTATTCCCGCCATGACATACTGGCCGTCGCCCAGGCCAAACCCGTCGAAAGCTGACCCTGCTGTCAGAAAAGCGAGGGGTCCGTCAGCGGCGGGCCCCTTGGTCGTTTGACGGGACTAGGGCTGTTATCACCCCATTCTGACAGGCGATTTCGTCCTATATCGTGATTCAGGACATGCCGGCCCGCATATCGGTCGCGATTTTATGACAGCTGCCCCATGTTCGGCTTCATGGAACCGATGAGCACGTCATGGAACCGATGAGCACGAACGTGATTGCAATTGCCGAGACGCTGAATTCCCTGGCCATGCCGGCTGCGGACGAGCGTGAGGCAGATACGCCGGAAGCCGCGGCGGCGCCGCGGCGGCGCCGGGGTCTTGTGGCCGCCCTGGCCGGAACGGCCACAGCGGCGGCGCTGGTCTGGGCGGGCGTTCAGTTCGGGCTTCCGCTGCTGACCGCCGACCAGCCTGCCCCGGCCGCGACCGCACCTGTGGCGATGGACACGGCCGGGTCAGCCGCACCGGCGTCGGGCGCGGGCACCGTGACGGCGCCGCCACCACCGGTCATGGCCGAAGTCACCGGATCGGGCTATGTCATCGCCCCGAGCACGATCACCGTCTACAGCCCGCGCACCGACCGGATCGCCGAAGTGCCGGTGACAACCGGCCAGCGGGTGACGCGGGGCCAACCGCTGATCGTTCTGGAAGGCACCAGCGACCATTTCGCGCTGGAACGGGCAACGATCGCCCATCAGGCCCTGAAGCTCGAGGCCGAGGCGCGGGCCATCGACCTGGATCACGCACGGGCCGAACAGACCCGCGCCCGCCAGCTGGCCGAACGCGGCGCCATGACGCAGAACGCTGCGGACGAGGCCGGGATCGCCTTTGAAAAGGCCGGGATCGACCTGGCCCGCGCCCGGCAGGCGCTGGCACAAAGTGCCCTGGACCTGCGCATCGCGCAGCGGGCGGTGGACGAGCTGGTGATCCGCGCGCCGTTTGACGGCACTGTCACCGACCTGACCGCCCGCCCCGGCACGACCGTCTTCGAACCGGGTGGGCCGGAACTGGGCGAAAGCCGCCTTCTGACCCTGATCGACACCGACGATCTGGTGATCGACGCCGACTTCGCCGAACGCAACATTGCCAGCTTCCGGCAGCCCGTCAGCGCCGAAGCGGTGCTTGATGCCTTCCCCGACCAGCCGTTCGCGATCGAGCTGCAGCGCATCGCCGCTGTCGCCTCGTCCCAGAAAGGCACGATCACCATACGGTTCCGGACGCTGAACCCGCCCGCCGGAACCCGCCCGAACATGGCGGTGCGGATCCGGGTAACCGAAGCCCGGCCCGACAAGGATTGAAGGAGTGACCGAGATGACCGCAACCCCCTACATCAGGCTGAAGAACATCCGGAAAGGCTATCGGGTCGGAGATACGCAGCTGGCGATCTTTTCCAACCTGAACCTCGAAATCGCCAAGGGCGAGTTTGTCGCGATCATGGGGCCGTCGGGGTCGGGAAAATCGACCCTGCTGAACATGCTGGCGGGCATCGACAAGGCCGATGCGGGCGAATTGCAGATCGGCAACCACCGGCTGGACCAGATGGGCGAAGGCGCGCGCGCGGCCTGGCGGTCCAGCGGCATGGGCATCGTCTTTCAGTTCTACAATCTCTTGCCGATGCTGAATGCGGCGGAGAATGTCGAACTGCCGCTGATGCTGAAGCCGATTTCACCGACCGAACGGCGCGCCAGGGTGGACAAGGTTCTGGCGCTGGTCGGCCTGCAGGGCCGCCAGAAACAGTTCCCCTCGCTGATGTCGGGGGGCCAGCAGCAGCGGGTCGGCATCGCCCGCGCCATCGTCGGCGATCCTGCCCTGCTGCTCTGCGACGAACCGACCGGCGATCTGGACCGCAAGTCGGCCGACGATATCCTGCAGATCCTTCGGCACCTGAACCGAGAGATGGGCAAGACCATCGTGATGGTCACGCATGACCAGCAGGCCAGCCGCTATGCGCAGCGCATCCTGCATCTGGACAAGGGCGTCTTTGTCGAAGAACTGCAGGCCGCATCATGACATTCTTGGGTCTTGCCATCAAAAACGCCTGGCGCAAGCCGCTGCGCACGCTGTTGCTGATCGTCTGCGTTGCCACCGCCTTTCTGATCTATGGGCTGACGGCAAGCTTCGAGCAGGGCTCGCAGTCCGCCGCCGGGTCCAGCGAGGATATCCTGGGCGTCATGAACGCTGCGGGCATGGGAAATCCGATGCCCACATCCTATCTGTCGCGGATCGAGACGGCCGAGGGCGTCGGCGCCGCCGCCTATACGGTCCGGATGCGCGGCCATGTCGGCAATGAGCGCAATGCCGTCACGCTAAGCCTGTCGCAACCGCAGGCGCTGGCCACCGTCAACGGCGAGGAGCTGGGCCTGACGGACGAGCTGATCGACCGCTGGACCAGGGCCCGCGACACGGTTCTGGTCGGCCAGGGCCTGGCCGAGGCGCAGGGCTGGGCTGTCGGCCAGACCATCAGCTTCGTCAATGCCGAGCCGCTGGGCGCCGACGGCAGCCGCACCCTGCCGCTGACCATCGCCGGTATCTTCCCCGGCAAGGGCCCCGGCACCGACACCTATTTCATGCTGGGTCAGTATGACTATGTGAATGGCCTGCGCAGCCGCAACAAGGACACGGCCGATGTGTTTGTCGTCCGCCCCGCGCCCGGCACAGCCGCCGCCGCGCTGGCCGTCCGGCTGGACCAGCTGTTCAGCAATTCCAGCGCGCCGACCCATACCCAGTCGGAAAAGCAGTTCCTGCAGGCCTTCCTGCGCCAGTATGCCGATGTCGGGCTGATCGTGCGTCTGGTGGTCGGCGCCAGCTTCATCACCCTGATGATGATCGTCATCAACACGATGGTCCTGGCGGTGCGCGAGCGGTTCTTTGAGATCGGCGTGCTGAAGACGCTGGGCTTTTCGCAAGCCCGGATCATGGTGCTGATCATGGGCGAAACCCTGTTCGTCTTTCTGGCGGGCGGTGCGGCGGGGCTGGCGCTCAGCTTTCTGGCCACCCGGCTGACGGGCGCCGGGCTGGGGCTGGTCCTGTCACCGTCGATCCTTTTGCGCGGCCTGGCGATCATGCTGGGACTGGCGATCGTGGCGGGCCTTCTGCCCACGCTCAAGGCCATCCGCATTCCCGTCGTCGCCGCATTCAGAACAAGGTAAAAGACCCATGTCCTCGGCACTCAAACAGATCCTGATCATGTCGCGCGCCAGCCTTCTTGGCCTGCGCAGGCGGCTGGCGATTTCGGCCTCGATGGCCTTTTCGGTGGCGCTGGCCGTCTGTGTGCTGGTGGGCTTTCTGTCCATGGCCGCCGGATTTCAGGCCGTGCTGCACAATTCCGGCTCGGACCGGGTTGCGGTCATCCTGGGTGGCGGCACCAATCAGGAAACCGGCTCGGACATTTCGGCCGACACGACCCGCGCCCTTCAGGCCATGCAGGCCGACATCGGGGTCGAGCGGGACGAGACGGGCACGCCGCGCCTGTCCGAAGAACTGGTTCAGGCCGTCGTCCTGCCGACCGGCAGCGACGGGACCCTGCGCACCCTGTCCCTGCGCGGCATGGGCGCCGCCGGCCCGGACCTGCGGGACGGTATCCGCATCACATCGGGCCGCATGGTGCATGACGGTGCCCGCGAACTGGCGGTCGGCGCCCAGCTGGCGGCGGAATTCCCCGCGCTGGCGGTCGGCAGGACCGTACGGCTGGGCGCCGTCGACTGGCAGGTCGTCGGCCAGTACGAGGCAGGCGGCAGCATCTTTGAATCCGAACTTTGGACCGGCGTCGATGCGGTCCGCGCCGCCTTTGACCGTCAGGGCCAGACCCAGACCCTGCGCCTGCGGCTGAGCGGCCCGGACGGGCTGGAAAAGCTGCGCGCTGTCCTGAAAACCGGGGTCGCCGGTGAACAGCTGATCGCGCTGAGCGAGGCGGAACTTTATGCCGGCCAATCCTCGCGCACTGTCGACATGATCCGCCTTCTGGGCTGGCCGATCGCCATCCTTATGGCCTTTGGTGCCACCGCGGGGGCGCTGAACACGATGATGAGTTCGGTCTCTGACCGGACCGTCGAGATCGCCACCGTCCGCGCCCTGGGCTTCAGTCGCCTCTCGGCCTTTGCCGCAACCTGGATCGAGGCGATGACCCTGGCGCTTCTGGGCACCGCCGTCGGGCTGGCGGTCTCGTGGCTGATCTTCAACGGCTGGCAGGCCAGCACCATGGGGGCCAACAACACGCGGATGGCCTTCCATCTGGTCGTCGACAGTCAGGTGATGCGCACCGTTGCCCTTTTTGGTCTGGCCATCGGCGCGATCGGCGGTTTCCTTCCGGCCATCGCCGCGACGCGCATTCCCCTGATCGCCGCGCTAAGGGCCAAGGGCTGACGTCCGGCCCCTGCCCACAGAACCACGCGCCCCGGATCAATTCCGGGGCGCATCGGCCCGCCCGCCGCACCGCTGCTGCGGGCGCTCAGAACTTGGCGACCAGATTGACGAACATGCCTTTGTCATCCTGCGTCAGATCGGTCAGATCGTCCGAGAAATGGCCGAAATTATAGCCGACCCCCAGTTCGAAATTATTGCCGAACTGTTTGTAGAGGGCGCCGAGAAAGCCGATGTCGGTGGTTCCCGCCTGCTGCAGCCGCAAGACCCGCGCCTCGACCAGCGCGTCCCATTCATGGACCAGATGATAGCGGCCATTGATCACCGCCAGCCAGGCATCATTCGCCGCAAGTGGGCCCGAGGATGTGGCGGCCGTATCCGACAGGCGCAGGCCCAGCTTGCCGCCCACCGTCCAGTGGCGGTTGATATCATAGTCGGCATCCACCGACAGGACATGGCTGCGCTGGCGGGGGCCAGGTGTCAGGCTGCCGTCAATCTTCTGGCCGTACATGTCATAGAGGAACCGGTATTTGAACAGCATGTTCAGCCGGTCGTTGCTGACCGGGCGCAAAGCATAGCCGATCGATGTATCCACCAGACTGCCATCGCGGACAGCGGTCGCATTGCCCGTCGTCCTGACGGCCTCCAGGTTGAACGACAGCCGTTCCGCCTCGTTCAGCTTGTACCGGGTCGTGGCCTTGAGAAGTACCGTGTCGGAATCGCGCGCCGAAGCCGCGCCCAGACCGTCGTCGCGGCGCAGTTCCAGCTTTGCCGAGGCGGCAAGCCGGTCGTCATCTTCATAGCGCAGGCCCAGCGCCAGGCCCTTGCGGTCGAAATCGCCGTTCAGCCTGTCGCTGACCCGGCCGAATTCGAAGCCCAGCGAATAGGTCAGATGGGTTTGCGGCGTATATTCGACGCCATAGGCCGAGGTCAGCGACCGGCTTTGGCCGAAAAGATCATAGGTGTTTTCGCCCCAGGTCGTCAGGCTGTCGCTGACCTTGCGCCGCGCGCCGATCGTATATTTGCCGCCATCGCGACCGGTCAGGCCCGTGCCATCGGGGTCACGATCGGGGTCAAGCTCGTAGCCGAAATAAAGGCTTTCGCCCTTGCCGTAATTCTTGGTGAACAGGGTTTTGCCGGCCCAGCCGCTGGTCCCGTCGGAAAGCTCGCCCTCGACCACCCAGCCACGGCCCAGATCGGCCGTCACGCCCAGGCCCAGCCGGTCATTGCGCGGCAGGCCGGATCGGGCCAGGGTGCCCTGGCCGAACAGATACCATTCCAGGGCCGCACTTTCGGTGACGGTCAGGCGCAGCGCCGCATCGGTGCGGCTGCCTGACTGGAAGGCCGTGGTGCGGTCGGTGTGCTTCAGCCCCGCCGAATAAGCCAGACGCGAGGTCGTCTGCCAGCGCGTCTCGAACGTGCCGGTCGTTTCCTGCTTGCCGTTGGTGCTGTCGTAATCGTCGTATTTCAGCGTCACATGCAGATCCGGGCGCGGATCAGCCTCGACCGCCAGACCCCACAGCCTTTCGGCGGCAGCAACCTGGAAATCATAGGTCGAAAAACCCTTGTCCCGGTTTTCGTAATAGGCTGACAGCGATCCGGGCGTGGCAAGGCCAAGATCGGCAAAGCCCAGGTGCGCCTCGGCCTTCAGGGCCGACCCGCTGCCCGCAACCAACGGGTCGGTGTCAAAGATCAGCCCGCCGTCCAGCGACCGGCTGCTGGCAAAGCCGGGGCCACGGCTTCTGGCCCGCTCGACCTGCAGATAGCTCTCGTCCGAAATCTCCCAGCGCAGGTCGGCACCCAGCGCGCGCTGATCGGCCAGGCCGCCCTGATCGACCTGCCCGGTCACGCCAAGCCGCAACTGGTCGGTGACCCAGCCTTCGACCCGGGCGCCATAGCTCATCGTGTCCAGCGTCGATCCGGTCGGGGTCCATTCATACTGGACCGCCAGATTGACCTGCTGCGACGAACCGCTGATCAGCCCGCCGCTGGTGGTGCCCGACAGGGGCCGCGTCAGGGTCACGACGCCCTGCACATAGTCAATGTCATAATCGCGGCCATAGGTCAGCGTCTGGCGCGAGGTGATCCGCCCCGAAACCGGATCGCGCACCTCGATCGTCACCATCTCGGACCCGATCGCGATATCCTGCTTTTGCAGGAAATAGACCGATCCGCCGGTTCCGGTGAACAGATCGCGCTGCGGCAGATGTTCGGGATTGGCCCCATAGAAGGACAGGGCCGCCCGCGGTTCTCCGCGCGAGGTGGTGGCACGGGTTTCGGCATGACCCTGCAGACCATAAAGCGCCCGCTCGCCCCGCAGATAGTCGGTGCCTTCGAACCGGTTCTTGAAATTGCCCCACAGAGCGTAGTTGCCGTCCTTTTCCACCCGGACATAGAAACGGCCCGAGGTCGGCGCGTCTTCCTCGAACGTCGAATCGTCGCCATAGACCGGATAGTAATCATCGGGATCGATACGCAGCAGCAGGGTGCGCGGATCGGTCTTGTCGAGATCGCTGAAGAGCGTATCAAGATCGCCTTCACCCGTGTCGGCCGAGGCCGTGACATTCAGCCCCGACACGGTGCGGCCCTTAAGGTAGAAGGCCAGCCGACCCTTCTGGTAATCCTCGGTCACCCCGGCCCGTTCGCGTCGGCCAAAGGTCAGGTCGGCGGTGCCGACCCGGAACCATTCTGAACGCGGAATATCGACATCGCGGGTGATGGCGCCGGCCTTGTCCAGACTGACCTCGACGGCATGGGTGCCGACCGGCAGGATGCGCTGCAAGACGAAATCGCCGCCGGGCGCGGCGGTCACCACTTCGCCCAGGGTGCGGACCCGGGCACCGGGTGCCAGGTTGCGGCCATAGACCGTGACCGCCCCGCCCGCGACCGGAATATGGCGCAGGCCGGTCGCATCGGACCCGTCCTCGACCCCGTCGGTCAGGCCGCGACCCTCGTACCGGGTCAGGGGCAGGGGAACCGTCTCGTCAAACCGGCCGCGCGCGTCATAGACACGGTGCACCGCGACCAGATCCTCGCCTTCGGGCAGCGGGGCGGTGACCTGCCCGTTCGGATCGACCGGCAGAACGGCGACGGTACGCGGCCCGCCCAGCGCGGCGCGGTCGATGATCCGCACCTCGCCCCTTGTGACAAAGGCCGGGTAGTTCAGCGCCGACTGGAAGGTGACGCTGTCGCCCGCCTGCAGTCCGGCGCCGCCGCCCGACAATTCCAGATCAAGACGCGGCGTGACCGACAGGCCATCGAACGTGACCTGCACATCGGCACCCGCCAGCGCCAGATCGGCCCGCCGGACCTTGTCGACCATGGCCGGGTCGCCCGACAGGGGCTTGCCGTCGACGGAAATGACAAAGCCTTCGGCGCCGGGGGTCGGCCTGTGGCGATCAAATTCGGTATTTTCGCCCGCCGGCATGTCGACCGCCGCACCGGCGTTCGGCGCGATACAATCGGGCGGAACCGCGCCGCCGATCGGCCTGCAATCGTTCGGTTCGGCCCGTGCGGCAAGGGCAAGGGCTGCGACGCTGCCAGCCAGAAGGGCAATGCGGCCAAGTGTCTTTGTCCGATCCACGATCACCACCTTACTGCACCCGCTTAATCGTTCGCTCGATCGTCAGCCTATAGCGCCCCTGGTCCTGCCAGGCCTTGCGCAACAGGTCTTCGGCCGCATCCAGCCGCGCGCGGACCAGATCGGTGCTTTCGCCGGACTGCAGATAGCTGAGCCGCACCGCCGACGGCACGGCGTTCAGCCGCGCGACCAGCCCCTTGACGGCCTTTTCCAGCGCGGGTTTCGGCGCCGCGCCGTCAAAAGCCGCCGCCGACAGATCGACATCGACCACATTGGCGATGGCGGCCCCGAAATTCATCTTGGCCATCTTGCCCGCCGTCAGGCGCAGCGTGCGGGGATTTTCCGTCGTGATCCGATAGCCCGTCGGCAGCGACCGCGGATCAAGCTTCAGCGTGAAGTTCGATCCGATGTCGGAGGGGAGTTCCGCACAGGGCACATGGAACCGGCCATGTTCGTCCGTGGTGATCCGCACACCCCGGACCGTCACCACGCGCGCGTGCGGGATGCCCGGCTCGCCCTCGTCCTGATAGCCGTTCATGTTGGTGTCATCAAAGACCTTGCCGATCACATCCGAACAGTCAAAGACATGTTCGGGTTCTACCCGCACGCTGGCCGTCGCGATATTGGACAGGACCAGCCCCGCCCCGTCTTCGACATGGCCCTTGTTGGTCAATGTGCCAAAGGCGGCACTTCCGGCGATGCGGACGCCCAGCGTCACGGTCAGCGTCGCGCCGGGAACAAGGTTATAGCTGCCCCAGCTCAGCCGCCGCCCGGCGATCACCGGTTCGGTGGCCACACCGTTCACCATGGCACTTCCCGGCGTATAGACCATGCCCGGCGGCAGGATATCGACGGCGGTCAGCCCGTTTGCGGCCAAGGACGACGGGTTGGTGAAGGTCAGCGTGAACAGGACGCTTTCGCCCTTGCGTGCCGAACCGACACTGGCCGTTTTGGTGGCCGCCAGCGTGGCCTGCCCGGCGCAGCCGGTCATGGCCAGGTTGTTGCTGATGATATGGGGGTCGCCCGGGTCGATGTCGAAGACAAGGAACGAGGGCGTATTCGCCGCCGCCGAGAAGTCGGCCAGAACCCCGGTCGACCCGACCTCGCCTGACCCCAGAACCGCCGGGTTGGTGGTAAAGCCCGTCACATCCAGCGGCGCCGACGTCGGTATCCGCGTGGTCGAGGGCAGGCCGGTCGTCGGATAGGTCGGGACAAGCGTGTAGCGCCCTGCCTGGCTGACATAGAAGGAATAGGCTCCGGTCGAGCCGTCCTGGGTGATGGTGATGCCGTTCGACGACCCGATGCCGCTTTGCGACCCCGAGGGGCCGGTCACGGTGATCGACCCGCCCGGGATGATCTGGCCGTTATCCTCGCAATAGAAATAGCCGGTCGGGTCATAGTCCTGCGCATCGCAGATTCCGTCGCCGTCGCGATCATTGCCCGCGCCGCAGAATTCCAGCATGTCAGGAATGCCGTCGCCGTCCGAATCCGTGACCGCGCTGGTCGCCGCCGCGCTGACCGTCGCCGACAGTTGGGGCGAGGTGGCGGTGACCGTATTCACCCCAGTCGGAAAGGCCGCCTGGGTCGAATAGGTCACGGTCACCAGTATATGCCCGCTTTCGCCGGGGTTCATGCTGGCGCCGCTGGCCAGAAGCGACAGGTTGCCAACCCCGTCATAGGCAGGATTGGCGGTGCCCGAGGCAAAGCCCGACAGCTGCACAGTCACCGGATACTGGCTGGACAAAAGCGTCGCGGGCGAAACGAAGGCGGCCAGATCGTCCTGAATGTCCAGCGCCTGCAGCGTCAGGTTGCCGGTGTTGCGCGCATCGATAGCAAAGACCGTCCGCCAGATGTTGGGGAAAAGCTCGCTGTTCGACTGGACTGCCTTCGTCAGGGCAAGGCCGGGGGCCGAGGCGACCGGCAGGGTCAGGCTGACCGGCGCCGAGGCGGGCACGCCTGTGGCGGCCACGGTGGCAATGTTGGTCACGCCGCCCGCGTTGATGTCGGCCTGCGTCACCGTATAGGTTGCCTGACAGGTCACGACCCCGCCCGGCGCGATGGGCGCCGCGCCGCAGGCAAAGGTGCCGATCCGGTTGTCGGTGACCTGCGGGGTGGCGGTGATCGTCACATTGCCGCTGTTTCTGACGGAATAGTCATAGGTCACGACCTGCCCCGCCGCCGACAGCTGCGTGGTGGCCGAGCCCTTGGTCAGCACCAGCGCCGGGGCCGCCGCCGGGCCCTGGGCCGTCACCGACCCTTGCGCCGTCAGGACCGGCGCCCCCGGATTGGCGGGTTGGCCCGAGGCAGTGGCAGTGTTGATCACCGAACCCGCATTGATGTCGGCCTGGGTGATCGTCTGCACGAACTGGCAGCTTGTGTCGGTGGCGCCGGGCGCCAGCGTGCCGACCGTGCAGGTGCCAGGCACCCGGTTGTCGGTCACGCTGATGCCGCCAACCGTCACATTGCCGCTGTTGGTGACGCTGATCCCATAGGTCACCTGATCGCCGACCTGGGCAAAGGCGGCGGCGGGCGGCGCGGGGTTCAGGATCGACTTCACCACGCTCAGCCCCGGGCCGGCGGCGACCAGCGGCTGGCTGTGGCTTGCCGTCTGGCTGACCGGCGTTCCCTGCGGGCTGACGCCGGTGACGGTCGCGGTATTGCCAAGCGTCTGGTTGTTCACATCGGCCTGGGTCACCGTATAGCTGCCGGTGCAGATCAGAATTTCGGCGGGCTGCAGGGTGATATTGGCGGGCGCCGGATTGCCGCCGATCGTGCAGGTCAGAGACGGCACCAGGGGGTCAACCACGGTGATGACCGACAGGGTCTGGTTGCCGGTGTTGGTGGTCGTGATCTGATAGGTCAGCACGTTGCCGGCCGCCGCCGGGTTCGGCCCGGCCGTCACACTCTTGGCCACGCTCATCGCCGGGTTGGCGCTGCCGGTCACCGTCACCGAGGTCGACGGGCTTTGGACCGTCGTCGGCGTGGCCGAGCCGGGGGCAAAGATCGCCTGGGAATAGGCGCTGTTCGTGACGCTGTCGGCATCCAGGTCGGCCTGGGTCACATTGTAGGTCGCCGTGCAGGTCGCCGAGGCGCCGACATTCAGCGGCACGGTCTGGCCCTGGCTGTCATGGCACAGGATCGCGCCCGCGATCTTGTCGTCAAAGACATTGACGTCCGAGATGAAGGCCGAATTGCCGCTGTTGGTGACCACATACTGATAGGTCAGGGTCTGGCCGACCGAGGTGATCGGCTGGCCCGAGGTTTCCGTCTTGGTGATCGACAGCGCCGGGCTTGCCCCTTGCGGGATGGTCACGCTTGAGGTCGTGGACGGCACCGGATTTCCGCCGAACGTCACCACGGCGGTCGCATTGTTGGTCACCGAACCGATCGAGATGTCGTTTGCGGTGATCGTGTAGCTGCCGGTGCAGGTCAGGCTGGCGCCGGGCGCCAGCGGACCGGCGGGGCAGCTGACCGCGACAAGATTGTCACTGACGCTGATCGCGCTGGTCAGGGCCACATTGCCGGTGTTGGTCACCACATAGCTGTAGCTGATCACATTGCCCAGCGTGAAGTCCGACGGCTGGTTCTGCGTGGTGGATTTGGCAATGCTGACCGACGGCGTCTGCGTGGCAAAGGCCGTGGTTGACGAGGGTGCAGACTGCAGGGTCGGGCTACCGGCCGGCCCAGTAAAGGCCCGGGCGCTGTTCACGACCGACCCTGCGTTCAGGTCCGCCTGGGTTACGCTGTAGCTGACGGTGCAGCTGACGGTGGCGCCGGGGGCCAGCGGGCCTGCCGCGCAGCTGAAGGGCGCACCCAGCAGCGGGTCGTTGATCTGGACCGGGCCGGTGATCGTCGTATTGCCGCTGTTGCTGACCCGGAATGTGTAGCTCAGCACATCGCCGACCGCGTTATAGCCCGAGGGGGTGCCGGTGGTGATCGCCTTGGTCAGCGCCATCGCCGGGGCCTGCGCGGCCGACACCGTCGCGGTGCCGTTCGCAGTTGCCGTCACTGCGGGAAGGCCGGGCAGGGTCTGGGTCACGCTGGCGGTCGCAAGGTTGGTGACCGAACCTGCGTCGATATCGGCCTGGGTCACGGCATAGCTGCCGGTACAGGTGACGCTGGCCCCCGGCGCCAGACCCGCGGCGGGCAGGGCCGGGCAGGACACGGCAGCGATCTTGTTGTCGGTGATGG
>CAZKJZ010000036.1:0-16015 GCA_964553145.1 uncultured Frigidibacter sp.
TTGCCCGGCTGCGGCTTCTGGACAAGGTCTCGGGCGCGATCCTGGGGCGGGCGCTTTTCAACCGGTCGGTCACGCTGGCCGACGCTTTGCGCGAGGCGCGGCCCGGTCGCGAGAAGGTGGCGGCGTTCATCTGACCCGTTTCCTGTCGTCCGCTTTGCGGCCGACCCGTGTGGGGGAGGCGCTGCCTCCCCGGCCCGGCCCTTTCGGACCCTGCGTTCGCTGCTGACATCGTGCCATTGGCACGATGTCCGGGCGCGGCTCACCCCCTCCGGGATATTTGGACCACAATGAAAGGGTGGGCGCGGCGGCGCCGCAGGCCCTGCCCTTTGGTTGCACGGCGGCGGGGGGGCTGATATCAGCAGATCAGGCTGGAAAGAACGAAAAAGGAGGCGCCATGCGTCGGGTGGTTGTCACGGGTCTGGGAATGGTCACGCCGCTGGCATGCGGTGTGGAGGAGACCTGGAAGCGGCTTCTGGCCGGGCAGTCGGGGGCGGGGCCGATCACGCGGTTCGATACGTCGAACGTGGTCACGACCTATGCCTGCGAAATCCCCTATGGCGACGGGACCGACGGCACCTTCAACCCCGATCAGTGGATGGAGCCGAAAGACCGCCGCAAGGTCGATGATTTCATCCTTTACGGCATGGCCGCCGCCCAGATGGCGGTCGAGGATGCAGGCTGGATGCCCGAGGACGAGGAAAGCCGCCTGCGCACCGGCGTGATGATCGGTTCCGGCATTGGCGGGCTGAATTCGATCGCCGAAACTGCCGTGCTGATCAAGGAAAAGGGGCCGAAACGGGTGTCGCCCTTTTTCATCCCCGGCGCGCTGATCAACCTCATTTCCGGCCAGGTTTCGATCCGCTATGGGTTCAAGGGGCCGAACCATGCGGTCGTCACCGCCTGTTCGACCGGCGCACATGCTATCGGCGATGCGGCCCGGCTGATCCAGTGGGGCGACGCGGATGTGATGGTCGCGGGCGGGGCCGAAAGCCCGATCAGCGAAATCGGCATCGCGGGCTTCAACGCCTGCAAGGCCCTGTCGACCAAGCGCCCGGACGAGCCGACAAAGGCCAGCCGCCCCTATGACGCCGACCGCGACGGGTTCGTGATGGGCGAGGGCGCGGGTGTTGTCGTTCTGGAAGAGTATGAACATGCCAAGGCGCGCGGCGCGAAGATCTATGCCGAGGTTCTGGGCTATGGCCTGTCGGGCGATGCCTATCACATCACTGCCCCGTCCGAGGATGGCGATGGCGGCTTCCGCAGCATGTCGGCGGCGCTGAAGCGGGCGGGGGTTACGCCTGCCGACGTCGACTATATCAATGCCCATGGCACCTCGACCATGGCCGACACGATCGAACTGGGTGCGGTCGAACGGCTGATGGGTGATGCGGCGGCGGGGGCGACCATGTCCTCGACCAAATCCGCCATCGGGCACCTCCTCGGCGCGGCTGGCGCTGTCGAGGCGATTTTCTGCGTTCTGGCGATCCGCGACCAGATTGCGCCGCCGACGATCAACCTGGACACTCCCGCCATTCAGCCGAAGCTGGACCTCGCGCCGAACAAGGCGGTCAAGCGCAAGGTCGACATTGCCTTGTCAAATTCGTTCGGCTTTGGCGGCACCAACGCCTCGCTGGTTCTGGGCCGGGTCAAGGGCTGATGTGGAAGCATGTCGTCTCGAACTTTCTGACGGTTGCCATCGTTCTGTTGCTGGCACTGGCCGGGCTGATCGCCTGGGGCAAGGGCCAGTATGTGGCGCCCGGCCCCCTGGCGCAGGCCATCTGTCTGAAGGTCGAGTCCGGCGCGAGTTTCCGCAGCGTGGCGGATCAGCTGGACGGGCAGGGGGCGGTTGCCTATCCCTATATTTTCAAGGTCGGTGCTGACTATTCCGGCCGGGCGGGGCAGCTGAAAGCCGGGTCATTCCTGATCCCGGCGGGGGCCTCGATGCAGGAGATCGTCGCGGATGTGACCGGCAGCGGCCAGTCGACCTGCGGCACCGAACTGAACTACCGGATCGGCGTGACCGGCACCGATATCGTGGTCAGCGAACTGGACCCCGAAAGCCAGAAGCTGGTCGAGGTGATGAAGTTCGATCCGGTCGCCGATCCGGCCCCCGATGGGTTTGCGGCGATTGCCGAGGCCGGGGATACGCGGCTGAAAGTGACGCTGGTCGAAGGTGCCACCAGCTGGCAGGCGATCGACGCTTTGTCGCGCGCGGATTTCCTGACCGGTGCGGTCAAGGATATTCCGGCCGAGGGTCGCCTGGCCCCCGATGCCTATGAGGTGGCGCGCGGCGGCGCCCGCGCCGATCTGGTGGCCGAGATGCTGGCCCGCCAAAGCGCCGCGCTGGACGAGCTTTGGGCCGGACGGGCCGAAGGGCTGCCCTACAAGAGCGTGGACGAGGCGCTGACCATGGCCTCGATCGTCGAAAAGGAAACCGGCGTGCCCGAGGAACGGGCGCGGGTTGCCAGCGTCTTTCTGAACCGTCTGGCGCAGGGGATGAAGCTGCAGACCGACCCGACAGTCATCTATGGCCTGACGCGCGGCAAGGGCGCTCTGGGCCGCGGCCTTCGGCAAAGCGAGCTGAGGTCAAACACGCCCTATAACACCTATGTCGTCGACGGCCTGCCCCCCGGCCCGATCGCCAACCCCGGCCGCGCGGCGATCGAGGCGGCGCTGCATCCCGACCAGACGAAATACCTGTTCTTCGTCGCCGATGGCACCGGTGGCCATGTCTTTGCCGAGACCCTGGCCGAGCATAACAAGAACGTCGCCAAATGGCGCAAGATCGAGGCCGAGGGGCAGGGGAACTGAGGGTTTTGAAGCTGGTCGGTTCGGGATGACCTGCTTGTCAGCCGTCCTTTTGCGTTGCCGGGGCTTTGGCGGGCGGTGCAAGGCCGACGGCAACGATCGCGCCCCGTCTCATCCGCCGCACAGACCCTGCAGCGCGACCCAGTCATTGTCGTCGATCAGGGGGCCGGGCGGCGGCGTGCTGGCAAAGGGGTCGGCCTCGATCAGCGGCAGGGTGGTCTCGCCGGTCTTGTCCAGCGCATAGGCATAGGGGGCGGCGCTGACCCCCGCCGCCCGGAACCGCGCCAGCAGCGCCTCGGGATCGACCGGTTGGGGCGTGGCCTTGAGCAGCCGTTCACCATAGCCGTGAAAGGCCGCCCCCGGCACATTGCCGCTGGTCAGAAGATGGATAGAGGCCGAAAGGCCGCCAAAGCGCAGCGCGTCCGGCACCGGATCGGTGGTCTCGGCCCGGGTCCGTTCGGCCAGGACATAGCCCGCCGCAACCTCTGGCCCCTCTTCGCCTTCGACCAGCGGGCGGCCGATGGCGACGATCTTGCCCGGCAGATGCAGCGCCGTCGCCAGCCCTTCGGGCAGGACGACCAGCCGCCCGTCGGGGCCAAGCAGCTTCTGTCCCAGCCGCGCCAGCGCCTCGCGGCCTTCGGGCGCGTTGCAGGGCTGGCCGGTCAGGCGGATCACATCCTGCAGGATCGCCTGCCCCAGATCGGCGCGGGTCGAGGCGGGCAGGACCGAGGCCGTATGGCGGATCAGCGCGCCGGGCAGCCAGAAAAGTGCCGCGGCCCCGATCGCCGCGGCGACCCCAGCCAAAAAGGCGCCGCGCAGACGGCCGGGATGGGGGCGGCGGCGGGCGATGATCGCATGGACCTTGGCGATGGCCGCGATCATGCTTTCGTCATCGATCTCCAGTTCTTCGACCATGTCGGGGCCGGGGGCAAAGATGGCGGGCATCCGGCCCGGATTGCGCCGCACCACGGCGGGAAGCGACCAGTGGCTGAGCGCCCGTTCGGACGGCAGTTCGCGGATGATCAGCGACGCATCGCCGAACGAGACCAGAACGTCACGCCGCTGGCTCTCGGGCGCGTCGCGCCAGAGGCCGGTGCATTCCAGACGCTGATATTCGTGAAGCGCCGTCATAGGGGGCAGGACTGCTCGTTTTGATTGGGCCAAGCTTAGCGCAGGGGCAGGGGTGCCACAATGCCGTGGGGCATCGCGAGGGCGGACGCGCGCGGGTTTCAGGTTCGCCATGGGGCGCCCGAAACCAGAGGCTGGCTGTCAACTCTGGTCGGCTCTTTCGCTCTGACCGGGCCGCGGCCCCTGTCTTGCGCCCGTGGTTTGCCCCACCATCGCGCCCCGGACTTGATCCGGGGCCTGTTGGCCCGGCATAGGCCCCGGATCAAGTCCGGGGCGGGATGCACATAATGGTCATATGGAAGCCCCCTGAACCTACTGTGGGCTGACCCGCCCGCCCATCCGACCGGCTGGTCCGGGTCACTCGGCTGCCTCTTCCTCCTCGGGCAGGGTCAGGGCCAGTTCGCCCGCCGCCTCCAGATCGCGGATGGCGATGACGATGGCGGTTTGCGCGGCTTCGGCATCCTTGTCGCGAATCTTGCCGGCGGCGGCGATCTCCTCTCGGATCGACGTGGCCAGGCGCTGGGACATGTTGGCCAGGATGAATTCGGCTGCTGCCGTCGCCTCGTCACCCCTGGCGCCGCCAAGGGCCTTGACCAGGGCGTCCTGATCGACGCCGCGCAGGAATTTCGGCACATCGCGGGCGGCGATGCGCGCCGGGATATGGGCAAAGGTGAAGATGGTCTTGCGCACCTGATCGGCAAGAGTTTGGTCGTCCTCCTCCAGCCCTTTCAGCACGTCGTCGCGGGTTGCGGCGGGCGAGATGTTCAGGATTGCGCCCACCCGGCCCACGGGATCGAAGTCAAAGGCGCGCACCGGCTGGGCATCCAGCTGGCTGGCCAGCGACTGGCCGATGCGGATGACGGTGGCGGGGTCCATCCCCCCGGTCTGCGAGATGGCCCAGGCGATGCGGCGTGCCCGTTCGCCCGGCAGGCGGCCCAGAAGATCGGCGGCCTTGGGCACCGGCAGCTTGGACAGGACCACGGCCGCCACCTCGATGCTTTCCTCGCCCAGGACCGGCACCAGTTTTTCCACGTCCAGTGCCGCGATCCGCTCCCATGGGTCGGATTTGGCGGCGGCCCCCGACAGGCGGCGCAGGCGGCTGGCGGCATTGGCCGAGATGCGGCCATCCAGCAGCGTCAGCGCCGCATCGACCCCGCCGGGGAACGACAGGCCGACACGGTCCAGGCTGTGGCAAAAGTCCTGCACCACGCCCGCCAACGTGTCGCGGTCGATCATCTGCATCTGGCCGATCTGTTCGGTCAGCGCCGCCTGCACATCATCGGGCAGGGCGGTCAAGGGCAGATCGGCACCTTCGGCCAGAAGATAGCGCACGATGATCGCGGCCTTCTGCGGGCCGGTCAGCGCCAGGGGCACCGGCCGCAGGCCCGCGCTGGACAGGGATCGGGAAGGTGGTGCAATTGTGGTCATCAGGTTCGCCCCGTCATCTCTGCCGACTGTCGCAGCGGCAGGTTAAGGCGGGGTGAACCGGTCAGGGGCGGCGATCAGAAATTATAGGTCTCGCCGCTTTCGATCGCATGGCGAAGCGAGGTTTCGGGCCAGCCGCCCTTGCCGCCGCGCGCGACGATCTCGGCCAGCTGAACCTCGGCCTCTTCAACCTTGCCCAGTTCGACCAGACCCTGACCCATATAGCTGCGGGCCAGAAGGTTGTCGGGGTTCTGCGTCAGCGCGGCATTGTACCAGCGCATGCCTTCGTCCATGTGACCCGCCTTGCGGTGGGCAAAGCCCATATAGGTCAAAACACGGTCGGTCTGGCCTTCGGTCATCGCCGCCAGAACCACCAGCGCATCGTCGGCGCGGCCTGCATAGGCCAGTTCGCGGGCGCCCTTGAACAATGTGTCATTGTCCAGCTGGCCCGACTGCGCATCGACGCAGGCCTTGGTCTTTTCATCCCAGACCTCGGACTTCTTGCATTTGGTCGTCGTCTGGGTCGGTTGCGGTTCCGCCCCGTCGCTGGAGCCTGCCGCAAAGGCGACGCCGGGCATCGCCAGCCCGACGACAAGTGCGATCTGCATGAAGTATGACATGGGTGCCCTCCGGTTAAGCCGCCAACAGTTGGCCACGCGCGGAGCGCCCTGTCCAATCACGTCAGGGTGACAGTGGCGTGAGCCGTCAGGCCCCGAACACCCGCGCAAAGATCGTGTCGACATGTTTGGTGTGATAGCCGATGTCGAACTTTTCCTCGATCTCGGCGGGCGACAAAGCGGCGGTCACTTCGGCATCGGCCAGAAGCTCGGTCTTGAAGTCGGCACCCTTCTCCCAGACCTTCATCGCGTTGCGCTGCACAAGGCGATAGCTGTTCTCGCGGCTGACGCCCGCCTGGGTCAGGGCCAGAAGAACGCGTTGCGACATGATCAGGCCTTTGAACTTGTTCATGTTTCTCAGCATGTTCTCGGGATAGATCACCAGCTTTTCAATGACCCCCGCCAGCCGGTTCAGCGCGAAATCCAGCGTCACGGTCGCGTCCGGCGCAATGCCGCGTTCGACCGAGGAATGGCTGATATCGCGTTCATGCCACAGCGCCACATTCTCCATCGCCGGGACCACGGTCATGCGCACCAGCCGGGCCAGGCCTGTCAGGTTTTCGGTCAGGACCGGGTTCCTTTTGTGCGGCATCGCCGACGAGCCCTTTTGGCCGGGGCTGAAATATTCCTCGGCCTCCAGAACCTCGGTCCGCTGCATGTGGCGGATCTCGATGGCGATGTTTTCGATCGAACTGGCGATGACGCCAAGGGTGGCAAAGAACATGGCATGGCGGTCACGCGGGATGACCTGGGTGCTGATCGGTTCGGGGCGCAGGCCCATCATCTTGCACACATGATCCTCGACTGCGGGATCGATATTGGCGAATGTGCCGACCGCGCCGGAGATGGCGCCGGTCGCCACTTCCTCGCGCGCGGCACGCAGGCGGGTGCGGCCCCGGTCCATTTCGGCATAGAACCGGGCAAAGGTCAGACCCATGGTCGTCGGCTCGGCATGGATACCGTGGCTGCGGCCGATGCGGACCGTGTCCTTGTGCTCAAAGGCGCGCTTCTTCAGCGCGGCCAGAACCCGGTCAAGATCGGTCAGCAGGATATCCGCGGCGCGGACCAGCTGGATGTTCAGCGTCGTGTCCAGCACGTCGGACGAGGTCATGCCCTGATGGACGAACCGCGCATCCTCGGCGCCGATATGTTCGGCCAGATGGGTCAAAAAGGCGATGACATCATGCTTGGTGACCGCCTCGATCTCGTCAATCCGCGCCACGTCGAACTGAACGTCCCTGGCGCGCCAGACCGCTTCGGCATTGGCCTTGGGGATGACGCCCAGGGCGGCCTGTGCGTCGCAGGCATGGGCCTCGATCTCGTACCAGATGCGAAAGCGGGTTTCGGGCGACCAGATGGCGACCATTTCAGGGCGGGCATAGCGCGGGATCATCGGGTCACCTTTCCGTGTATGGCGGGATCAGCGGGCGTGTCCTAGACTGGTGCGGCATGTCTGGCAAGGGACACAACCGATGAAACTGTCTGTGATTGCGCTGGCCGCCTTTCTTCCGTTCGCGGCGCAGGCCGACGAGGGCTGGGTCGCACTGAAGGGGGCGGATGTCGCCAAGGCGCTCACCGCCCGCCATCTGGCCTATGACGGGGGCGCGACACAAGGGTTCGGCGCCGACGGATCGACCGACTATCAGGCCGGATCGCCCAGCCACGGCAGCTGGCGGGTCGAGGGCGACCGTTATTGTTCCGTCTGGCCACCATCGGACCACTGGGCCTGCTACGGGGTCGAGCGCAGTGCCGACGGCCTGTCGCTGCGGTTCGTGGCCGAGGATGGCAGCGCCAGCGTCGGCCACTATGACGACCTGTAGGACCGCCGGGCTGCGCCCGGCAGCGCGCTACTGCAGGTAACGGGTCGGATCGACGCTGTCGAAGCCCTGCCGCACTTCGAAATGCAGGAAGGCCGGGTCCGAGGCGCGTACCTTGGCGATCGCCTGGCCGCGCTTGACCTTGTCGCCCTTCTTCACGCTTGGCGCGTCGATATTGGCATAGACGGTCAGAAGGTTGCCATCATGGCGCAGGACCAGGATCGGCACGCCCTTGGTGTCCTTGGTGATCGCCGCAACCGTGCCGCTGCCTGCGGCGGCAACAGTGCTGCCCGCGCCGGCGGAAATGTCGATCCCGTCATTCTTGCCCTTCTGATAGCCGCGGATGATCTTGCCCGACACCGGCATGCCGAACTTGGTGCTGGCCGTGGTGCCAAGATCAGGGGCGGGCGGGGTGTCGACAGGGGCGGCGGCGGCCACCGGCTTTTCGGCGGGTTTGGGCTTGGAGGCCGAGGGCGGCGGCGGCGTGGTCGAGCCTTCGCCGGGCAGGCTGGACGTGTCCACAGGGTCGTTCGCAGGCTTGCCTGCGCCGACCGGGATCAGAAGAACCTGCCCCTCGCGCACGGCAAGATCGCTGCCCAGCCCGTTCCAGTCGGCCAGCGCCTTGACGTTCACATTGTAAAGCCGGGCGATGGAATAGGCGGTCTCGCCCCGTTCGACGCGGTGCTGGGCGGGTTGCGGGCCGCTTGGGGCGGCGGGTTTCGGCGCCGCACTGGCCACCGGGGTGGCAGGGGGCGAGGCGCGGTCGATGGCGGACCCGGCGATGGTCGTCACATTGATGGCGCCGGGCGCGCGCTGGGGCAGGGTGCCGATTGCGGGGGCGGCGCCGATGGTCGCGGCGGGGGCCAGGGGCGCATCCCCGACGCGGCGCGGCAGGGTCAGAACCTCGCCCGCATGCAGGGGGGCGCCGGGCGCCAGGGCATTGTAGCTGGCCAGATCGGCCGGGGCCATGCCGATGCGGGCGGCGACGCTGTCGACCGTGTCGCCCTGACGGGCGATGGCCACCTGATAGCCGGGGTAAGAGATGATGCCGCGCGCATCCGGCGCCGGGCGCGCGCCCGTGGCGCTTAGCGCCGCGTCGCGGGTGGAAAATCCACCCTTGCCAAAGCCGCGGAAATCGCCGTCGAACTGGCCGCCCGGCTGGCAGGCGGCAAGGGCCGCCACCGACAGGCCCATCAGGGCCAGTCGCCGCGCGTTTCGGCTGGTGGAAATGCTGCTCATATCCTCGATCCCTAACCCTGGCCCGTTGACCGGACCGATCCTTCTTGCCCGGCAATGCCGGACCAATCCTATTCCTGACCCATACCTTCCAGCAAAGGCACGAAACGCACGGGCCGCAATTCCTCGTAATCCAGTCCTTCGGCGTGGCGGGTGACGCGGATCAGGCTTTGCACCGTATCCGACTGCCCCACCGGCACCACCATGATACCGCCGATCCGAAGCTGCGCCAAGAGCGGGCCGGGCGGATCCTCGGCCGCCGCTGTGACGATGATCCGGTCAAAGGGCGCCTGATCGGGCAGGCCGTAACTGCCATCGGCGGCAAAGGCGGTGATGTTGGTCAGGTCCAGCGACTGGAAAAGTCGCTCGGCCTCGCGCACCAGTTTGCGGTGGCGGTCGACCGTATAGACCCGCCGCGCCAGCTGCGCCAGGATTGCCGCCTGATAGCCAGAGCCTGTCCCCACCTCCAGGACCTTGTCGCGGGGGCTTACATCCAGTGCCTGGGTCATCAGGCCGACGACCGAGGGCTGGCTGATCGTCTGGCCGCAGCTGATGGGCAGGGGCATGTCCTCGTAAGCGCGCTCGGCAAAGATGCCGCGGACGAAAAGGCCACGATCCACCGCCTCCATCGCACCAAGGACGCGGGCGTCGGTCACGCCGCGCGAACGCAGCGTGAAAAGAAAGCGCATCTTTTCTTCCGCCCGGTCGGTCATGCCCCTGGCCCCGTCCCCCATGCCCTATTCCAGCCGCGCGGCCAGATCGCCCAGAAGGTCGTGGGCGGTCAGGTCGGCGCGCAGGGGCGTCACGGCGATATAGCCGTCCAGATTGACCGCCACATCGGTGCCCGGTGCGGTCGGCGTGTGCTGCGGCCCGCCCGCGATCCACAGGAACCGCCGCCCGGTCGGCGAGATATGGGGCTGCAGGCCAAAGGTCGAATCGCGCCGGAACCCCTGGGCCGCCACCCGCGTGCCGCGCACGGCCGATGCCGCGACGGGCGGGAAATTCACGTTGTAAAAGACCCGGTAATCGGACTGGTCCCAGATGCCACGGTCCAGAAGCGCGCGCACTGTGGCAGTGCCGTGGACCCGCGCGGCCTCGAACGGGTCGTCCAACTCGTCGGTCGCAGGTCCCATGAACTGCGACAGAGCGATGGCGGGCAGGCCCTGCAGCGCCGCCTCCATCGCGCCGCCGATCGTGCCGGAATAAAGCACATTCTCGCCCGCGTTATTGCCCCGGTTGACGCCCGACAGGACCAGATCGGGCCGTGCGCCATCCAGCACATCGTAAAGGCCCGCCAGCACGCAATCGGCCGGGCTGCCCTCGGCCGCATAGCGGCGGGGCCCCAGCTTCATGATCATGGTCGGATGGGTGTAACTGATGCAGTGGCCGACCCCCGACTGTTCAAAGGCGGGCGCCACCGTCCAGACCTCGCCCCCCGGACCGGCAATCTCGGCGGCGATCGCTTCCAGCACCTCCAGCCCCGGTGCATTGATGCCGTCATCATTGGTCACAAGAATGCGCATTGTGGTCGGGTCCCCTTCGCCCACCAGATTTAGAGGGAACCGCCGCCAGCGTAAAGCGGGAGTTAGAGCGGGATGACGGTTATAAGAAGCCATTCGCTCGCCCCGGGCCGGCGCGCAGGCGGAATTTTCGAAAATTCCGCGCCAGAGCCTTTGAAGGCTCTGGTCCGATTTCTTCGAAGAAATCGGTCTCCGACGGTGGTCCAACCAAGCATCATCCAGAGAAGGGGAACGGGCGAACGAGGGGGTGCGCAAAGGTCCGGTGGGCATTGAACGCCCGGGCGCACCGCGCGGGCCGGGCGCGGATGCCGGGGCAGAGCCCCCGCCCGGCCTCAGCCGATCAGGTCCAAGAGCCGCCGCGCCTCGGCGCCGGTATCGGCCAGGGGGGTGCGATCCTCGCCCGGGAAAAACCGGGCGCGGGTGGCGGTGGCCATCGGGGCGGGTGTTGCGATGACCACGCGCGGGCCGATCTGGGCGCATTCGGCCTGCCAGCTTTGGGCCAGGGCGATCTGGGCGGCCTTGGTCGCGCCATAGGCGCCGAAGAATTTGGCGCCGCCGCGCGGATCATCAAGGAAAAGGGCGGTGCCGCCGCGCGCGCGCAGCAACGGGTCGATCAGCGGGATCAGCGTCGCGGTGATGCCCAGATTGCAGGCCAGAGACTTGGCGAAATCCTTGGGGTCGACATGGGCGGCGGGGGCCAGGGGGGCGGCATGGATCGCCGTATGAACCCACAGGTCAATCCCGCCCCAGCGCCCGGCCAGCGACTGGGCCAGATGTTCGGCCGCCTTGGCATCGGTCAGGTCCAGCGGGGCCAGCGTGGCACTGCCCCCGGCGCGCTGGATCTGGTCATCCAGCTCCTCCAGCCCGCCCTGGGTGCGCGCAACGGCGATGACATGATAGAAGCGCGCACCAAGTTCGGCGGCAATGGCATAGCCCAGCCCGCGCGAGGCACCGGTGACAAGGGCGATCTTCTGGGGCATTTGCTGGTCCTTCTGACGGCCCGTGGCCTCTGGCCCGGATAGTCGGACGCTGACGAAAGGGCAAGGGGCTGGGCGTCAGCCCCCAGGGCAACCCGCATTTGGTCGCTCCCGCGCTCGGACCGGGCCATGCCCCCTATCTTGCGCCCGTGTTTCGCGCCGACATCGCGTCCCGGACTTGATCCGGGGCCTCCTGGCCCGGCAGAGGCCCCGGATCAAGTCCGGGGCGCGATGCGCATAAAGGTCGGATGCAACTGCCCTGCGTCAGCCCCTGTGACCATATCCCGCGGCGAGCTCAGCCTGTCGCGTGCGGACGATACGCGACAGCAACTCATCGGGAAGGGGGAGGGCAGGGGTGAACAGCACGCCGGATTTCGAGGTTTTGAACGGTGCGCAGTCGATCAGCGGGATCACCGAGCCGGAATGAGGATAAAGGCCAAGATGTATGGCGAAGGCCGCATAGCCGACCACCATCTTGCCCTTGGGACCCGGCTGACGAAACCCCGGCATCGCATAGGACATGACTTCGAGATGGTCGGGGAGGAGCCTTCGGAGGCGGGCACGGAGGTCGGTCAGCGCATAGCGCTGGTCAGCGGGCAGGGCAGCGATATAGCGGTCAACCTCCGCGCTCACTCCGCCGCCTTCATCTGAAAGCCCATGGCCAGCTGATCGGCCGGCGCCACTGGATAATCGCCGGAAAAACAGGCGTCGCAATAGCGGGGCGCTTTCGGGTCGCGGCCCGCGGCCTCGCCCGCCGCGCGGTAAAGACCGTCAAGCGAGATGAATTTCAGGCTGTCGACGCCGATCCAGTCGCGCATCTCGTCCTCGGTCATGGTCGCGGCCAGCAGCTTGGACCGCTCAGGCGTGTCGACGCCGTAAAAGCAGGGCCAGGCGGTCGGCGGCGAGGCGATGCGGAAATGGACCTCGGCCGCGCCGGCCTCGAGGATCATGTCCTTGATCTTGCGGCTGGTGGTGCCGCGCACCACGCTGTCATCCACCAGAATCACCCTTTTGCCCTTGATCAGGGCGCGGTTGACATTCAGCTTCAGCCGCACGCCCATATTGCGGATCGCGTCGGTCGGTTCGATGAAGGTCCGGCCCATATATTGGTTGCGGATGATCCCCATCGCATAGGGAATGCCCGATTCCTGGCTGTAGCCGATGGCTGCGGGCGTGCCGCTGTCGGGCACGGGGCAGACAAGGTCAGCCTCGACCGGCGCCTCGCGGGCCAGTTCCACACCGATCTGGCGGCGGGTTTCATAGACCGACCGACCGGCGATGATCGAATCGGGGCGCGAGAAATAGACATGTTCAAAGATGCAGAACCGTCCGCGTGCCGGGGCAAAGGGGCGGCTTGTCTCGATACGGCCTTTCGAGATGACGACCATCTCGCCCGGCTCGATCTCGCGCACGAAGTCGGCGCCGACGATGTCCAGCGCACAGGTTTCCGACGACAGGACATAGCCGTCGTCGCCGATACGGCCCAGGACCAGCGGGCGCACGCCCAGGGGGTCGCGGACCCCGATCAGCTTGGTCCTTGTCATGGCGATGACCGAAAAGGCGCCTTCGACGGCGCGAAGCGCATCCTTGATCCGTTCGGCCAGCGACTTCTGGATCGAGCGGGCCATCAGATGGATGATACATTCCGAATCGGACGAGGACTGGAAGATCGCGCCCCGTTCGATCAGGTCGCGGCGGAGGCTCGCGGCATTGGTCAGGTTGCCGTTATGGGCGACGGCGGCGCCGCCCATGGAAAATTCGCCAAAGAAGGGCTGCACATCGCGGATCGCCGTATGGCCCTTGGACCCGGCGGTCGAATAGCGGACATGGCCGATGGCCACGGCGCCCGGCAGCATCTGCATCACGTCGGGCTTGGTGAAATTGTCACGGACATAGCCAAAGCGGCGGACGTTGTTGAAGCCCTCCGCCTCGTCATAGGCGACGATGCCCCCGGCCTCTTGCCCCCGGTGCTGCAGCGCATGCAGGCCAAGTGCCACGAAATTCGCCGCATCGGCCACGCCGATCACGCCGAAGATGCCGCATTCCTCTTTCAGCTTATCGTCGTCGAAAGGATGCGAATAGAAAGGGCGCATGGGCCGGGCACTCCGAATCCGGGCGGGGTCGCGCATCCTTTAGTCGCTTGTGGCGCCGCTGTCACGGGGCGCCGGGGCGATTTTGATCACAAGGTCAGGGGGTGACGGCCTTGGCGCCCGTGGCACTGATGCCGCCGTTGGCGGTGCCTTCGGCGGTGGGGGCGGCCTCGGCGCCCTGTGCGGGGGCGGCGGCGGGCGCCGTCGCTGCCGGGGCGCCGCATTCGCCGACCAGCGCATTATAGCGGGCGGCAATCCAGCTGGGCGCGTCGGACGGCACCTCGCCGCTCAGCTTGCCCTGCAGCGAATCGAAGACGACAGCCGACCGGGAATTGTCGACGGCGGCGATGGCGGCGCCTGCGGCCAGCTTGTTATAGACAAGGAAGGCCACACCAACCAGCAGCAGGCCGCGCGCGACACCAAAGAGGAACCCCAGCCCCTGATCGATGCCCGACAGGGCCGATCGCTGGATCATCGCACCGAACAGCGGCGTGACGATCGAGGCGAGGATCAGCGTGCCGGCAAAGACCGCGGCAAAGGCCGCGATGATCGACAATTCGCAGCTGTCGCCCAGAAACTTGTCCAGGACCGGGATCTGCTTGACCAGGGGTTCTGCCTGCCGGGCAAAGGCAAAGGCGGCGGCGGCAGCGGCGACCCAGCCGAGGATGGCAAAGACCTCGCGCACCAGACCGCGGCTATAAGCCAGGATCGCCGACAACAGCACGATGACCGCGGCGCCTGCGTCGACGATGGTGAAACCTTCCATACCACTGCCCTCCTGGCGGCTATCCGGCCGCGAACATATCCCCGACAAAGGTCACAAGATCGGCGATCCTGATGATCTTCATCGCCTCGCCGCCGTCGGCTTTTGTCCGATCGGGTGCGACAGCCTGTGAGAAACCAAGTTTTCCCGCTTCTTTCAACCTGTTTTCGGTCTGTGCAACCGGGCGCAGGGCGCCCGACAGGCTGATTTCACCGAAAACAACCATGTCGGCGGGCAGGGCGCGGTCTTCGCGGGCCGATAAAAGGGCGGCGGCCACGGCCAGATCGGCGGCGGGTTCAGAGACGCGCAGGCCGCCCGCGACATTCAGGAACACATCCAGCCCGGCAAAGGGAATGCCGCACCGGGCCTCGAGCACGGCAAGGATCGTCGACAGGCGCCCGCCATCCAGCCCGACGACGGTGCGGCGCGGCGTGCCAAGGGTCGATGGCGCGACCAGGGCCTGAATCTCGCACAGGACCGGGCGCGTACCCTCGATCCCGGCAAAGACGACAGAGCCCGGGCTGGGCTGGCCGCGTTCGGACAGAAAAAGGGCCGAGGGGTTCGTGACCTCGGCCAGTCCGGCGCCGGTCATTTCGAAGACGCCGATTTCATCGGATGGGCCGAAGCGGTTCTTGACGGCGCGCAGGATGCGGAACTGATGGCCGCGCTCGCCTTCGAAATATAGGACGCAGTCCACCATATGTTCGACGACCCGGGGACCGGCGATCTGGCCGTCCTTGGTCACATGACCGACCAGGATCACTGCCGTGCCTCGGCGCTTGGCAAAGGTCACCAGCTCGTGCGCTACGGCGCGGACCTGCGCCACCGATCCGGGCGCTGCCTCGACCATGTCGGCCCACATGGTCTGGATCGAATCGATGATCACCAGATCGGGCCGTTCGGCATCAAGCGTGGTCAGGATGTCGCGGAGGTTGGTTTCTGCCGCCAGCCGCACCGGCGCATCGGACAGCCCCAGCCGGGCCGCGCGCATCCTGACCTGCGCCGCGGCTTCCTCGCCCGAGATGTAGAGGCACGACAGGCCGGTGCGGGCAAAGGCGGCGGCGGCCTGCAACAGAAGGGTGGATTTGCCGATGCCAGGGTCACCGCCGACAAGGATCGCCGAGGCGGGGACAAGCCCGCCGCCCAGGACGCGGTCCAGCTCGTCCATCCCCGAGGGCGCGCGGGGGGGCGGGGCCTCGACCGACTGAAGCGTGGACAGGTCGATCCGCCGCCCGCGCGCCGACCCAAGGCTTTTGGCCGACGGGCCCGCCGACAAGGGTGCCTCTTCGGTGATCGAATTCCAGGCGCCGCAGGCATCGCAGCGCCCGGCCCATTTCTTGTGGCTGGCGCCGCATTGGGCGCAGGTGAAACTGGGGACGGACTTGCTCATGCGCCCTTCTTGCCCCGCGGGGGCGCGGGTGGGCAAGGACGGATTGGGGCTCTGCCCCAAACCCCGGGGATATTTGCACCACAATGAAAGGTCAGCTGGCCGGTGGCTCACACAGGGCCTGACCGGTCAGAATGCAGCTGGTCTGAAAGGGTGATCCCAGGCGGCCGGGCCGGGCCTGCGCCTCACCGAAGGCCGCGCGACCGGCCAAGGTCGCGGCCAAGGGCGATGGCCATAAAGAGCCAGA
>CAZKJZ010000036.1:16115-19150 GCA_964553145.1 uncultured Frigidibacter sp.
AGGCCGCGCGACCGGCCAAGGTCGCGGCCAAGGGCGATGGCCATAAAGAGCCAGACCCAGAAACAGAGCCAGGCGATGATGACCGCCGCTGCGTGCCAGCGCGAAAAGTTTGTGGCGCCGCCGGTCGCCAGCGCCCTGAGCGTGCCCGAGGCGGTGCCGATATTATAAAGCAGCCCCGACAGGGTAATCAGCGCGGCAAAACGAAAGCGGCCGGTTGGCAGGCGGCGGCGTCCGGCGCGGCGGTAGGAGATATAAAAAAGCCGCAGCGCCAGAAACGGCGGCAGGCACAGCGCCGCTGCCAGCGCAAGATAGAGGACGATTTGTCCGGAAAATCCCATCCGTTAAACTGCCACCACCCTTTCGCCAAAAGCCTACGGGCAGCGGCGGCCCGTGTCAAACGGCCTCAGCGCACCGCCTCGATCGGGCCGGTAGCGCGGCCATGGATGAACTGGTCCAGATAAGGGTCTGAGGCCCCGTCCATTTCGCCGACAGGCCCGGTCCAGCGGATCACCCCGCCATGCAGCATGGCGACCTTGTCGGCGATGGCGCGGACCGAGGACATGTCATGGGTGATGGTCATGGCGGTGGCACCCATCTCGGTCACGATCTCGCGGATCAGATCGTTGATGACGCCGGACATGATCGGGTCAAGCCCGGTGGTCGGTTCGTCGAAAAAGATGATTTCAGGTTCGGCGGCGATGGCGCGGGCCAGGCCCACGCGCTTTTGCATGCCGCCCGACAGTTCCGCGGGGAAAAGGTCGGCGACGCTTTCCGTCAGCCCGACGCGGCGCAGCTTGTCCAGAGCGATGGCGCGGGCCTCGTGGCGGGGTATTTTCTTGGGGCCGCGCATCAGGCGGAAGGCGACATTCTGCCAGACAGGCAGGCTGTCGAACAAGGCGCCGCCCTGAAAGAGCATGCCGAACCGGTCAAGGAATGTCTCGCGCGCGGCACCCCGGGTGGCAGCGGGCTGACCATCGACGGTGATGGTGCCGCTGTCGGGGGTAACAAGGCCAAGGACGGATTTCAGAAGAACCGATTTGCCGGTGCCGGACCCGCCGATGATCACCATCGATTCGCCCCGCCCGATGGTCAGGTTCACACCTGCCAGAACGCGGTTGGTGCCGAAGCGTTTATGGACATCCTGAAGGGTGATCATGCCGAAAAGAACGCCTCGGTCAGAAGGTAATTGGCCGCAAGGATCAGGACAGATGCGGCCACCACGGCGGTCTTGGTGGCCCGGCCCACGCCCTGCGCCCCCCGGCCCGAATTCATGCCGTAAAAGCAGCCGGTGACCGCGATGATGAAGCCAAAGGCTGCGCCCTTGATCAGGCCCGAGACGATGTCGAACGCCTCGAGATAGGCGCGGGTATTGGCCAGATAGGTGGCGGGGTTGAACCCCAGCTTGTTCACGCCCACGAGATAGCCGCCCATGATGCCGATACTGTCGCCCACTGCGACCAGAACGGGCACCGCCAGCGTCGCCGCCAGAACACGCGGCACGGTCAGGTACTTCATCGGATGGGTCGAGAGCGTGACCAGCGCGTCGATCTGTTCGGTCACCTTCATCGTGCCAAGTTCGGCGGCGATAGAGGAGGTAACCCTTGCCGCCACCATCAGCCCGCCCAGCACCGGCCCAAGCTCGCGTACCATGCCGATGGCGGTGATCGAGGGCACCACGGCCTCGGCCGAAAAACGCGCGCCACCTGCGTAAATCTGCAAAGCCAGCGCGCCCCCGGTGAAAAGCGCGGTCAGGCCGACGACCGGCAGGCTGAACCAGCCGATCTGCAGCAGGGCGATCAGGAATTCGCGCGGGTAAAAGGGCGGCCGCACCAGATGGCTCAGCGCCGCACCGGCAAAGATCGCGATCCGCCCGATGGCGGCCAGTGCGCCCTGGGTCACCCGGCCAAGGGCCGCGATGGGCGAGAGAAGGCTCATGCCGCGCCCCCGACATAGCTGCGCCGGTAGCGGCGACCAAGCGAGGTCAGAAGTTCATATGAAATCGTGCCCGCGATATCGGCCAGCGTATCGATCGTCTGCCGGGGGCCAAGAATGTCCAGATGATTGGGATCGTCGCCCAGACCGGTGATGTCGATGGTCAGAAGGTCCATCGACACGCGGCCGACCAGCGGGCAGGGGGTGGCGCCATGCCACAGGATGGCCTTGCCCGACAGGCTGCGGATCAGGCCGTCGGCATAGCCCCCCGATACGGTCGCCAGCCGCGTCGGGCGCGGCGCTGTCCAGGTGGCCGAATAGCCGACCGGCGCGCCTGCCGGGATGTCACGAATCTGGATGACCGGCAGCGACAGGCGCACCACGGGCCTGGCCGCCGCAAAGGGCAGGCCGCCGTAAAGGCCGACACCGGGCCGCGTCAGGTCGAAATGATAGTCGGGGCCAAGCACAATCCCCCCGGTCGCGGCAAAGGACCGGCGGACGCCCGTGCCGTCGGTCAGGCGGCGAAAGCGGGCCAGTTGCGCCGCGTTCTGGCCTGCCGCAGGATCGTCGGCCGAGGCCAGATGCGACATGATCAGTCGGGGTGCACGGGCCAGAATCTCGGACGAACCCGCTGCCCAGTCGGCTTCCGGCAGGCCCAGCCGGTGCATGCCGGTTTCCAGCTGCACACCAAACGGATGGTCGGGCAGGGCGGCGAAATGCCGGGCAATCTGGCCGCCGCTCGTCAGGATCGGTGTCAGCCCATGGGCAGCCAGCAGGGGCGCGTCCCCGGCCATATGGCCCGACAGGATATAGATTGCGGGCAGGGGGCCGACGGCGGCGCGCAATGCCACGCCCTCTTCGGCCAGGGCCACGAAAAAGCTGCGCACGCCCGCCCCGGCCAGATGGCGGGCGACGGGCGCCAGACCCAGACCATAGGCATCGGCCTTCAGCACGGCGGCGGTTTCGGTTCCGCCTTTGGACAAGCCATCCAGCCCCCGCCAGTTGGCGGCAAGCGCGGAAAGATCGACTGTCAGTTCACCCTGGGCCATGGCCGCCTTTTGCCAGTGCCTTGGGGCAGGGTAAAGGGGCCATGTCCTGTCATG